>JAKONS010000523.1 GCA_022701845.1 Burkholderiaceae bacterium | reverse complement strand
GCGATGGCAGCGAGGCCGCGCGCTATGCCGCGCGCCTGGTGCTGGTGCGCCCCGACCAGTTCATCGCCTGGGCCGGCGCCGATGTCGACATCGACATCGACCGGGCGCGCGCGATCCTGGCGACGGCACGGGGCTGAGACCGCGCGGGCCGCGCTCAGGCGGCCTGCAGCACCTGGGTGCGCACCGTCTTGCGCAACACCCAGTCGCGTGTCAGCGCATCGAAGTCGCGAAAGTGCGGCGATGCCAGGTGGGCGGCGATGGCGTCCGGATCGTCGTAGAGCTCGTAGAGGAAGAACGCGCCCGGATCACCCGGATCGCGGCAGACGTCGAAACGGCTGCAGCCGGGCTCCTCGTGCAGCGAAGCGCGGGCATTGCGGGCGATGGCTTCGGCGAAGGCCTCGGCGTGGTCGGCGTGGATCTGGAAATCCACCAGCAGGGCATGGGTCATGTCGGCGCCTTTTCTCAATCCAGGCTGAGCTTGGCCTTGGCGGCCAGGTCGGCGAATTTCCTGATCTCGGTGTCGATCTGCGCGGCCATCTGCTCGGGACTGTTGCCGACCGGCTCGGCGCCCATCTCCAGGAACTGCTTCCTCACCTCCGGCGTGCCCAGGATGCGGACCGAATCGGCATGGACCTTGTCGATCACCGCGCGTGGCGTGCCGGCCGGCGCCAGGAAGCCGAACCAGGTCGCGATGTCGAAGCCGGTCAGACCGGCCTCCGACAGCGTGGGCACGTCCGGCAGCGCGGAGGAGCGCCGCGCCGTCGCCACGCCCAGCGGGCGCAGCTTGCCGCCCTTGATCAGCGGCAGGCTCGAGGTCACGGTGTCGAACATCATGGTGATCTGCCCGCCCATTAGGTCGACCAGCGCCGGGCTGCTGCCCTTGTAGGCGACGTGCAGGATGTCGGTGCCGGCCATGTCGTTGAACTGCTCGCCGATCAGGTGGTGCGCAGTACCGGCGCCGGTGCTGCCGTAGCTGAGCTTGCCCGGCTGGGCCTTGGCCTGCGCGACGAGTTCCTTGACATCGCGCGCCGGGTTGGTGGTCGAGACCACCAGCACGTTCGGCACGATGGCCAGCACCGTGATGGGCGCCAGGTCCTTGCCGAAGTGGTAGGGCAGCTTGCGATAGACCGACTGGGCGATGGAATGGTGGACCGCACCCATCAGCAGCGTGTAGCCATCGGCGGGTTGCTTGGCGACATAGTCGGCGCCCAGCGTCAGGCCGGCACCGGGACGGTTTTCCACCACCACCGGCTGACCCCAGGCCTCGGAGAGTTTCTGGCCCATGGCGCGGGCGATCTGATCGGTGCTGCCGCCGGGTGGCGATGGCACCACGATCTTCACCGGCCGCGTCGGCCAGGTCGAGGCCTGGGCCTGGGCCTGGGCAGCCCACGGCGCGACGCCCGCCGCGAGGACGGCCGTCGACAGGACGGCGGCTTTCAGGAAGCGTTTCATGAGGTTGTGTCTCCGGTTCGATGGTCGCGCAGGGTGGGGTGCCGGGCTCAGCCGGCGCGCAGGGCGCCCACCACGGCTTCGGTGATGGCGGCGGTGCCGTGCGGGCCGCCGAACTCCATCGGTCGCACTTGGCCCTCGGCGAAGACGCGTTCGACCGCCCGCTCGATGAGGGCGGCGCCGTCGGCCAGGGCGGTGTCGCCATCGCGGTCGGCCAGCCACTGCAGCATCATGGCCGCCGACAGCAGCATCGCCGTCGGGTTGGCCTTGCCCTGGCCGGTGATGTCGGGGGCGGTGCCATGGGCCGGCTGGAACAGCGCGTGGCGGTCGCCGATGTCGCCCGAGGGCGCCATGCCCATGCCGCCGACCAGCGCCGCGATCAGGTCCGACAGGATGTCGCCGAACATGTTCTCGGTCACCAGCACGTCGTAGGTCCAGGGCTTCATGACCAGGTTCAGCGCCATGGCGTCGACATAGCCGCTGTCGGCCGCCACCGCCGGATGGCGTTGCGCGACCTCCTCGAAGACCTTGCGGAAGAAGGCCATCGAGGCGAACACGTTGGCCTTGTCGACATTGGTCACGCGGCCGGCGCGGTCGAGCCGCTCGGCGCGCCGCGCCGCCAGGCGGAAGGCGAACTCGCAGATGCGCGTGGTGCCGTGGCGAGTGATGCGCATGGTGTCGAAGACCTCCTCGTCGCCGCGCACGTCGCCCCGGCCACGGGCGTAGAACAGGCCCTCGGTGCTCTCGCGCACCAGCACCAGGTCGATGTGCTCGGCCTTCGGATTCGACAGCGGCGTCGGCAGGCCGCGGAAGGTGCGGATCGGGCGCACACCGGCATACAGGTCGAAATGCATCCGCAGGTCGAGCTGCGGAATGATCTCGGTGCCATCGGCGCCGCGCACGTGCGGCAATCCCATGGCGCCGAACAGCATCGCATCGGCGCTCTCGCAGCGACGCAGGGTCGCCTCCGGCAACGCGACGCCGCTGTCGAGGTAGTGCTGGGCGCCGGCGGGCAGCCATTCGAGTTCCAGCGCGCGGCCGATGCGCGGCTGCACGGCCTCCAGCACGGCCTGCGCGGCGTGCATGACTTCGGTGCCGATGCCGTCGCCGGGCAGCACGGCGATGCGATGGTTGTTCTGCATGAGGAGTGGGTCTCGGGGAGGGGAATGGGAATTTCGCTTGGGGAGGACGCCGGTGACCGTCGGCCGGCTACATCTGCTGCAGCCGGTAGCGTTCGAACAGCGCCAGCAGCTCGCGGCTGGCGCGTTGGCGATGGGCCCGATTGACGGCCGAGGCGCCGGCCGAATCGCCGGTACGCAGGCACTCGACCAGCGCCGTGTGCTCGCGGGTCGAGTCGACCGGCTTGGGTCGAAGACGCAACGTGAACATGCGGGCCCGGTGGGCGCGGTCCCAGTGGCTGAAGACGGCCTCGGCCAGCAGCCGGTTGCCGGCCATGGTCACCAGCTGGGCGTGGAAGGTCTCGTCGGCGCGGGCCCAGGCGTCGAGGTCGTCGCGCTCCAGGGCGGCCTCCATGGCCCGCGTGGCGCGCACCAGCGGTTCGAGCTCGGCCTGCGAAGGCCGGCGGGTGGCGACGCGCTCGACCGCCAGGCACTCCAGCGCCGTCAGGATCTCGTAGATCTCGCGCATGTCGGTGGCCGACATCGGCAACACGCGCATGCCGTGGCGCGGGACGACCTGCACCAGGCCCTCGCGTTCCAGACGGATCAGCGCCTCGCGCACCGGCGTGCGACTCAGCCCCAGTTCGAGCGCGATCTCCTGCTCCAGCGCCTGGTGGCCGGGCGGCCAGACGTTGTCGAGGATGCGCCGGCGCAGCGCGTCGTAGGCGCGGTCCTTGAGAGAGGCGCCAGCACTGGCGCTGGCACTGGGCGTGGGGATGGCGTCGGTGGAAGGCATGTCGGTGGACGGAAGCGGCGCAGGAAAGGACATGGGGCGGGTTGCTGTGGCGTGGGCCGGAGGGCTCGGCCATCGCAGCGGTGGCATGCATGCGTCGCGCACCGCCCAAAGCTTGCCGGCGCACAACGTATGAATTAATGTATACGTTGATGCGCATGCGGAAAAGCCGGGACAACCCTGAGCCCGGCTTGGTGGAAGGACGTCGGCTGTCCCGCCGCCCGGCGCCGCCCTCGCCGCCTCAGTGCAGCAGCTGGCTCAGGAACAGGCGCGTGCGCTCGTGCTTCGGCGCGCCGAAGAAGTCGGCCGGCGCGGCTTCCTCGACGATGGTGCCCCGGTCCATGAAGATCACCCGGTTGGCGACCTGC
>JAKONS010000514.1 GCA_022701845.1 Burkholderiaceae bacterium | reverse complement strand
GAAGGCGCGCTGCAGGATGTTCTCGGGAAAGCCGATGCCGGAATCGATCACCGACAGGCGCACCCGCTTGGTCGATTCGCTGAAGCGGGTGCGGATCAGCACCGCCGGCACCACCGCGTGCTGCGCGGCCTCGGTGGCGTCCTGGGCGTTCTGCACCAAGTTGTGCAGCACCTGGCGCAGCTGCTGGGCGTCGCCCAGGATCGGCGGGCAGGCGGGGTCGTATTCGGCGCGCACCGGCACTGCGGAATGGTCGGGTTCGTACAGCAGCAGCACGTCGGCCACCAGGGCGTTCAGGTCGACCGGCGCCAGTTCGGCGGTGGGCAGGCGGGCGTAGTCGCGGAACTCGTTGACCAGGCGCTTCATCGCGTCGACCTGCTCGACGATGGTGCGGACCGACTTGGTGAGCACCGCCTGGCTGGCGGCGTCGACCTTGCCGTCGAGCTTGAAGGCCAGGCGCTCGGCCGACAGCTGAATCGGCGTCAGCGGGTTCTTGATCTCGTGGGCGAGGCGGCGCAGCACGCGGTCGTGCCGGCGGTACTGATCCGCACCCGCTTCAGCGAATCGACCAAACGGGTGCGCCTGTCGGTGATCGATTCCGGCATCGGCTTTCCCGAGAACATCCTGCAGCGCGCCTTCGAGCCCTATGTCACCACCAAGTCGAAGGGCACCGGCCTGGGCCTGGCCGTGGTGCGCAAGATCGCCGACGAACACGGCGCCCGGATCGACATCGGCAACCGCACCGGCGAAGGCAGTGCGCCCGGCGCGCAAGTGTCGCTATCATTGCCGCTAGCGCCCCAGGAGGCCGGTGCCTGACTACGGGCGCCGCCGCCGCCTGCCAGGCTCCAACCCCTCCGCAGTCTTCCCCGGCCGCTCAACGCAGTCTCAGCAATGGCAAATATCCTGGTAGTCGACGACGAACTGGGCATCCGTGACCTGCTTTCGGAAATCCTGAACGACGAAGGCCATAGCGTCGAACTGGCGGAAAACGCCGCCCAGGCCCGCGAGGCCCGCGCCGCCGGCAGCTTCGACCTGGTGCTGCTCGACATCTGGATGCCCGACACCGACGGCGTCTCGCTGCTCAAGGAGTGGGCCGCCGCCGGCAGCCTGAGCATGCCGGTCATCATGATGAGCGGCCACGCCACCATCGACACCGCGGTCGAGGCCACCCGCATCGGCGCGCACGCCTTCCTCGAAAAACCGATCACCCTGCAGAAGCTGCTCAAGAGCGTCGAGAACGCCCTGCAGCGCAGCCAGCCCCCCGCCGCCGCCGCGCCGGCCCGGCCGGCCACCGCGGCGCCCGCGTCGTCGATGGCCCTGCAGCGCGCCCCCTCGGCCGACGGTTATGCCGCCGCCCCGATGCACGCGGTGCAGCCCCCCGTCGCCGCGCCGGTCGACACCGGCCCGCGCCAGCACCAGTCCTTCGACCTCGACCGCCCGCTGCGCGAGGCCCGCGACGGCTTCGAGAAGGCGTACTTTGAGTTCCACCTGGTGCAGGAGGGCGGTTCGATGACCCGCGTGGCCGAGAAGACCGGCCTGGAGCGCACCCACCTGTACCGCAAGCTGCGGCAGTTGGGCGTCGACCTGGGTCGCGCGAAGCGCAACCTTTCTTGAGCAGCCGCTTGGCAGGGCGTTTTGCCGTGCTATACTGCGAGGCTCCGGCCCGGTAGCTCAGTTGGTAGAGCAGCGGATTGAAAATCCGCGTGTCGATGGTTCGATTCCGTCCCAGGCCACCAGACAACAGTCTTCAGGTGTTCACCGAAGTCTCAAAGCCCTAAGCAGATCAGTCGCTTAGGGCTTTTTTGTTGTCTACGCGTGGTGAATGAATGCTCCATGCATCCATAGTGTGCTGGTGGAACAGTGGGAATGCTCATGCTCCAAGTTGCGAATGGCCTTCTGCACACCCCATCTTTGGTTAGTAGGCTTTTAACCTCACGATTTGGCCGCTGAAGCTAAGCAATGAGCGCTTAGCCAATGCGTATGGCGAGCAGATGGATGGACAACCGGCCCGGTGTGTCATCCCGTTGAGGCAATACGAGGCGCCAACGTGTATCAGCAATCTGTGTTGCTGACATCAGGACGGCACGCTCAGCCATTCGTTGGTCGTGACCTCGAGGAATGCTAGCCGCGACCTAACGCACCGGCCGCCTTGAACGTGAGCGGCTCTTTCTGGACTACGACACCGACATAGGTCTGCTCGACCACGGCAGGGAGTGATCACCAAGCCCGTCGATCTGAGACGCCCGGCAGACAATGCGCAATCGATGATCGATGGCGCTGCACGTGATGCCTGACGATTCCTGAACACATCCACGCTATGACCCCCTGAATGCAAGGACTCCACCTCACCGCCGACCTCCACGATTGCCTGTGCGAAGCGCGCTGGATGGTCGACGCCGACTTGCTGGGCGACTGGTGCCTGGAGGCAGTGCGGCAAGCCGGACTGCACCCGGTAGGCCGTTTGGTTCATGCCTTTCCCGCGACACCGCGCGGCGCGGGTGGCGTGACGGCTACGGTGTTGTTGGCCGAGTCGCACTTGTGTGTGCATACCTGGCCGGAGCTGCGAGCCGTCACCGTCGATGTGTATGTGTGCAACGTCGAGGGCGACCATTCGACTCGGGCTTCGGTGCTGCTGGACAGGCTGCTGGCGTTGTTCCAGGCTGCCCATGTCGAGCGCCATGAACTGCGGCGCGGGGATATACGCGCGGCGTTCTAATGCGCTGGCAACGCGCGCCTAGGCCTTGGCCACGGCCTCGCCTGCCAGGTGTCCGCGGGTGAAGGCCTCCTCGAAGACCGAGTAACCCGACCAGTCGCTGTGCGCAAAGAAAAGCCGGCCCGCGGCTGGCACGGCGGGGGCGCGCACCGGGTCCGCCTGCGGAGCGGGCACGGCCATCGCGTGGCCGTAACGCACCACCTCCAGCCGCGTGGCCTTGTCGCCGATATCCGGATGCGGAACGGAGAGCTCGGCCATCACGGCGTCGCGCCAGAAGTCCCAGGGGCGGGCAAGCAGGTCGCGTCGTGCATCCACGCCAGCGCCCAGCGCCCGATACCAGGTGAGTACCGTCGGCGCGGGGCGCGGGTTTAGCGACTGGTGGCGCGCATCCACATAGCCCAGCGCGCTGGAGCCGTACACCACGTTGTCCCAGGACGGTGGAGCGCCGGGGCGGTCGGCCAGCGGTTGCGACAGATGCAGGTTGGCCACCACCCACGCGGCATGCGGCGTGCGGGCCGCCGCGTCGGCCAGGAAGGCAGGCGCGCCGACGACCACGCGGGCCGCGCCATGCAGCGGCAGCGCGACGATGCAACGGTCAGCCGACCAGCGTTCTTTCTGCGCGAGACCATGGTTGAAGACATCGACGTCCACCCCGTGCCGGCCCTCGGCGATGCAAAGCACCGTGTGGGCGGGCAGCAGCCGGTCGCCCAGCGGCGCGGCCATCGCGGCCGACAGCCGGCCGTTGCCTTCCGGCCAAGTCAGCACGCCGGGATCAGCGTTGTCCGCGAATTCCCCCGGTGCGGAAAACCCGTGGCGGCTGGCGAAGTAGTGCAGCCCGGCCCACGCCGAGACGCCGTCCAGGCCGCAGCCGTAATCGTCGCGACAGCAGTAATCGAGGTACCAGTGCAGGCGCGCGTCGTCGAAGCCTTGCAAGGTCAGCCACGCATCGAAGCGTTGGGCGGCCAGGGAGCGTTGCCGCGCGGTGAACGGCGCACGAAAAGCCGGCATCGCGAAACGCGAGGCGCGACCTTCGGCTGCGACGACCTGGCTGAAGCGCCGGTACTGGTCCAGCGTCGCAGCGGTCGCGCCCTGCATCGGCAACAGGCCTTCCTGCCAGCTGCCGTCGATGAAGAGACGCTCCTGCGGGCTGTGGCACAACTGCAGTTCGTCGTAGACCCAGCGGCCGGCCACGCGCTTGCGCATGCCGAGCTCCTCCAGCAGGTTCTGCACCTCGGCCGAGTCGTCGCCGGGCACCGGCAGATAGTGCGCACCCATGGGACAGGGCTGGCCCTGGACCGCCATGCCGCGACTGTTGCCACCGGCGCCGTCTTCCAGTTCCATCACCCGGAAATCTTCCAGGCCCGCCAAGCGAAGCGCCCGCGCCGCGGCCAAGCCGGCGATGCCCGCGCCGGCGATCACTACCTGCGTGCGGCGGGTGACCGCCGGCTCGGAGCCCGCAGAGGGAAGCGAGCGCAGCAGGTGCCCGCGCTCGAAGGCGATGCCCGCGAAGCCGCCCTGCAGGGCGGGGGGCGTCTGGCTGCAGGCGGCAAGCGACGCCGCACCGGCCAGTAGCACCCCGCGCCGCGACAGCGTCGCGCCTCTCATTTGGCCACCTTGCCCCACTCCTGCTCGTAGGTGGTCACCAGCACCTGGTTGGACAGCCGGTTCGGCTCGGCCGGCACGCGCTGCATGTCGAGCGGAAAGTCGAATAGCGCCGGTACGATCTGCGGCGTGAGGAAACGCAGGCCCGGCGGCAAGGCATTCGGCATCGCATACGGCCTGCGGCTGGCGATGATGAAGCCCCACTCGCCGAAGCTGGGCACATGGACGTGGTACGGCGCCGTCGATAGACCCGCATCCTCGATCGATGTGGCGATGGTCCAGAAGCTCTTGCGTGCGATCAGCGGCGATGTGGTCTGGATCACCGCATACCCACCCGCCGACAGTCGCTGGCCCAGCAGCGAATAGAAGGACGTGGTGTAGAGCTTGCCGATCGAGAAGTTCGTCGGGTCGGGGAAATCGACCACGATCACGTCGAAGCTGTTCTGCGTTTTCTCCAGCCACTGGAAGGCGTCGTTGTTGACGATGTGGACCTTGGCCGATGTCAGCGAGCCGCCGTTGAGCCGCGACAGCAGCGGGTGGGTCGAGAACAGTGCGGTCATGCGCGGGTCGAGTTCGACCAGGGTAACGCTCTCGACGTCGGGGTATTTGAGGATTTCCCGCACTGCCATGCCGTCGCCGCCGCCCAGTACGGCTACACGCCGCGGTGACGCGCCCGAGGCGAAGGCGGACATCGCCGGATGCACCAGCGCCTCGTGGTAGCGGTATTCGTCGCTCTCGGCGAATTGCAGATTGCCGTTGAGGTACAGGCGATGCCCGTTGTGTCCGCGGGTGACGACGATGCGCTGCCACGGCGTGCTTTCGGCCAGGACCACATGGTCCTGGTAGAAGCGGTCTTCCGCCAGGCTGGTGATGCGGCCCGCAAAGCCAAAGCATGCGCCAAGCACGGCGACGGTCAGCATGCAGGCCACCGCATGCGACGCCAGGCCGCGCAGCTCGTGCCGAAACAGCCACAGTGCCCATACCGCCACCGCGGTGTTCATCAGGCCGAAGGCCAGGCCGGTGCGTATCAGCCCGAGATAGGGCACCAGCACCAGCGGAAACGCAATGGAGACGGCCAGCGCGCCCAGATAGTCGAAGGTGAGCACCTGCGACACTAGCTCGCGCATCGAGGCATTGCGTTTAAGGATCCGCATGACCAGCGGAATCTCCAGCCCCACCAGCACGCCGACCAGCAGCACCAGCATGTAGAGCAGGAAGCGGAAGGCGCCGGGTAGCCAGGCGCTCGCCAGGAACAGAACGCTGGGCATCAGCCCGCCCGCGACGGCCACCAGCAGTTCGATGCGTAGGAAATGCGCCGGCAACTGGCGCTCGAAAAAACGCGACAGCCATGACCCGATGCCCATTGCGAACAGGTAGGCACCGATGACGGTGGAAAACTGCAGTATGGAGTCGCCCAGTACATAGGAGGCGAGCGTGCCCGCAACCAGTTCGTAGAGCAGCCCGCAGGCGGCGACCACGAAGACGCTGGCCAGCAGCGCGACCTCCAGCGGGCGCGGCGCGGCGGCAGGGGAGGCGCCTTGCGACGCGTGCGGCGGCAAGCGACTAGCCGTGGATGGCGGCGGCCACGATGATGGAAATCCCCAGTGCCATCGCGGCGACGACAACGCCCAGCGCGACGTTCTGCCGCTCGACGAGTTCCTCCCACAGCTTGTAGGGCGTGAGTTTGTCCATGACGACAAAGGAGACCCAGAACACGCCGACACCGATAAAGGCGAACAGGATGGAGCCGATAAAGGCGGCGGGCCGCAGCCAATCGAGGGACATGGTGTTTCTCCGGAAAAAGGGGAGGGTAAGCAGGCCGCGGTCACTTATGGCCGCCGCCGGTGGAAAAGCCGCCCCAGGACCCGCCCGAGGTGCGGTAGCCGGAACTGCTGCAGGTCTCCACGTTGGGATCGCAGCGCGAGCGGCCCATCAGCACGGGCAAGAGCAGAAAGGCGAGCACCAGGGCGAGGATGATGATGGTCGCCGTGGTGGTCACGCCTAGCCCGCTGCCGGCGATGCTGGTGGAAACCGGCGCGGCGTCGCCGCGGTTGAAAAGCGACATCTTCGACACCTGTCCAAAAGCGATGGCCACGGTATTGCCCATCAGCTGCACGCCGTTCGACCAGACCACCTCGGCGCCGGTCTGCTCCATGGACAACCGGTTGCGCTGGTGAGCGTAGTCGCGGTTGTCGCTGGTCTGGCCGCGCACCACGGGCCAGTAGAACTCTCCGACGACGTAGTCGGTGCGGGCCTTGTAGTCGTAACGCAGGGTGTAGCGCGTGCCGAGGTAGGTGGCGGAACTGCGGTCGGGCGACTGCGAGGGCACGCCGGTCGCGGGCTTGACCACGCTCCAGCCGTCCTCGGCATCGACCAGGAAGATGAATCCGCGCTTGGCATGGAACAGCAGATATTCGCTCCAGCCGAACCATTCATCGTCGCCGCCGGTGGCCTGGCCGCTGCGGTGCTGGAAGCCCACCACCTGCCACTCGGCGCCTTGCAGCGAGCCGGTCGAGCCTAGCGGTATCAGGGGCTGAACGGGTTCGTCCTGCTGAACGTGGCGCAGTTCGCCGCCCACGCCCTGGTCCAGGCTGATGATGGAATGGCAGGTGCGGCAGACGATCGTCTTCGTGAAGTCGAGCCTGACCTGCAATGGCGCGCCGCAATGGGGACAGTCGAATGAGCGGCCGCTGTCGCTGCGCACCGAGCCGTCCTTGAGTCCGTGCAGCTTCAGGTCGTCCAGCGCGACGCTGCGGCCGGCCGACAACACCGGCGTCTCCAGGCCGTAATCAATGGACAGCACTTCAGCGTCCTCGCTGCGCAGTTCCGCCATCGAGAAGGGCACACCCAGCGTGGGCAGATGGCCCAGTTCGCCCTGTGCAGACACCAGCTGCACCGGTTGGTTGAATGTGACGGTGTAGTGCTTGCCGTTGACCACCGTAGTCGCGCCCACGCGCAGGTATTCGGGTCCGGCCACCTGCGCCTGCGCGGTCACCGGCCGCGTGAAAACGAAGGCGCCATTGTCCTCGGCCAGTGCGGCCATAGTGCCGTCGTCGAAGCAGGCCTGCCACTCGTTCCAGGTCGTGTCGCCGTAGCGGTATTGCAGACGGCCGACGAGAGTGAAGGGCTTTTGGTTCCAGCGGCCAGTGACACCGAGCTCCAGCGGGCTGAAGTCCGAGAAGACATCTGCCATCTTGCCGATGCGCAACAGCGCCTCGCCCTGCCGCACCACCGTCGTCTGGCAATACGGGCAGATGGCGCAGGTCGACTGCGCGCTAAGGAAGTCGACGGGCGCGCCGCATCCGGGGCAGGGCGCGCGATAGACGCGCTGGAGACCGGGCTTAGCCACGGGGAATGGCGCAGTCAGACCAGCTTCTTGAGCAATTCGGCTTTTTTGGCATCGAACTCTTCGGCGGTGAGGATGCCCTTGGCCTTCAGGTCGCCGAGCTTCTCCAGGGTGGCCATGACCTCTTCGGGCCTGACGGTCGCCGCCGCGTTCCCGGAGAGCCCCTGCTGCAAGTTCTGCGCGAGAACCTGGCCCAAGGCCACGCCAGCGCCCAGCCCCATGGCGTCGCCAGCGATGCCGCCGCCCTGCCCGGCGCCTTCGGCAAACTTGGGGATGGCCTGCGCAGTCTGGTACTGCATGAACTTGTTCATGTCGCCCCCGACCATGCCCATGCCGGCCTTCTGGTCCAGCACTTTTTGCAGTTCTTCGGGTAGCGAGATGCTCTGCACCGTCAGGCCATCCAGCGCCAGGCCAAGCCGCGCGAACTCCGGCGCCAGTTGGGTGCTGAGTGCCTGCGCGAAGCCGACCTGGTTGGCGGCGAGATCGAGGAAGGGCACGCCGGCGCTGGCGATGGCGGTGCTGATGTTCTGCAGCACCAGGCCGCGGAGCTGGCCATCGAGGTCAGCGGCGGTGTAGCGCTCGCGCGTGCCGGAGAGCCCGGTGTGGAACAGCCGCGGGTCGACCAGCCGGTAGCTGTAGTTGCCGAAGGCGCGCAGGCGTACTGCGCCGAAGTCCTTGTCGCGAATAGAAATGGGCTGCGGCGTGCCCCACTTCTGGTCGATCTGCTGACGGGTGCTGAAGAAATAGACGTCGCTCTTGAACGGCGACTCGAAGAGCTTGTCCCAATTCCGGAGGTAAGTGATGACCGGGATGGTCTGGGTCGTCAGCTTGTACATGCCGGGACCGAACACATCGGCGATCTTGCCTTCGTTGACGAAGACCGCCATCTGCGACTCGCGCACCGTGAGCGAGGCGCCGTACTGGATCTCAAGGTCCTGCATCGGGTAGCGCCAAGCGAGCACGCCGTCGCCGTCTTCGGTCCATTGCAGGATGTCTATGAACTGTTTCTTGACGAAGTCGAACAAGCCCATGGCGGCATCCGTTTGTGTGATGGCGAAGATCATAACGAGCCCGATCTATGAGGCGGCAGTACCAAATCGTCGTCCCGCCCAGTCCACCCGGTCCTGCCCCGCCCATTGGCGAATCGCTCGCATGCAAACCTCCTACATGCCATCGCCGCCATGTGCATGACTTAGCCCCCGGGCGCCCGCACGCCCAGCGCAATCAATTGCGCAAGAGTCGGTTCGTCGGTTTGATGCGCACGTGCCGCACTGCCGGCGCAGTCGTCAGCTGCATCATCCCCAGCCCTCCGACTCTCGGCGTCAGCCCGACGCCCGCCGCGCCTCGGCGAAGAACGCCGCCACCAGCGCCGCCCGCGGCGAGGTGCGTGGCCACAGGATGCCGAAGCGCCGGGTATCGGTGGCATCCGGCAGCGCCAGCGTGGCCACCGCCAGCCCGGCGGTCAGCGGCGAATCGATGTCCGGCATCAGCGACACGCCCAGCCCCTGGTCGACCATCATCGCGATCGCCAGCAGCGAGCTCAGCTCGAAGCGCTCCTGCGGCACGAT
>JAKONS010000267.1 GCA_022701845.1 Burkholderiaceae bacterium | reverse complement strand
GCGCCCCACGACCAGACGAACTGGCCCGGCGCGACCTCGCGCATCGTCATCTCGGCCAGCGACATCTCGTGGGCGATGGCGGGCAGCGCGGCGCTGCCGAGCCAGGCGGCGAGCAGCAGGCGCAGCAGCCACCGCATCGATCGCACCGCGCTCATGGTGCGGCGCCCTCGACACGCACCGCGTATTTGCGGCCCATCTCGCGCACCGCCCGGGTGGTGAGCTCGGCCATGGTGTCGTCCTTCCAGTCCTGGTAGGCGGCGGCCTTGACCGCCTCGAACGACGCCGGCACCGCCGGCAGCACCGATTCCAGGCGCACCACCCGCAGGCCGGCGCTGCTCGGCACCGCCTGCCAGCGTTCCCGGGGCGCGCGGTCCATCGCGTCGGCGAAGGCGGCGCCGTAGCTCTCGACCAGATTGCCGCGCGGGCGCTGCCGGAAGCTGCGCAGATCGCTCTTGGT
The DNA here is from genome assembly GCA_022701845.1 of Burkholderiaceae bacterium. The sequence continues at coordinate 2,795 of JAKONS010000267.1, read as the reverse complement.
CTCGCTGGCCGCATCGGCGTTGAGCGCATCGACAAAAGTCTGGGTGGACTGCGGCGTGGCGTCGCCGACGATGACCGCCTCCAGGAAGTCGTAGCGGGCCGGGATGTCGTAGCGGTCGCGCCGGGCCTCGAACCAGCGCTTCAGGCCGGCTTCGTCGATCTTCGGCAGGGTGATGCCGGCCTGGGTCACGCTCAGGGCCTTGAAGATCACCCGTTCGCGGATGGTGGTGTCGCCGCGGTCGAGGCCCAGGGCCAGGCCCTCGCGGTAGAGGATCTCGTTGTCGGTCCAGCGGTCGAGCAGCTTCTGCATGTCGCCGGGGCTCGGCTCGCGGCGCATGCCGGCTGCGAACATCTCGCGGGCTTCCCGCTGCACCTCGGTGCCGACGGTGATCGATTGCGGGTCGTCGCGCTGGCGGTCGACCAGATGGTCGGCACCGAATATCACCGCGCCGAGCAGCAGGAAATGCAGCAGCGGCTCGCGGGCGGCCTGGCGGAGGAGGGCGGGAGGGTTCATGGTCGTCGGGTGTCGAAAAAAGAAGGAGCGTCGTCGGTCGCGGCGACGGTGTCAGGCGGGCGCCACGCAGCGGGCGCGGGTGGCCCGCAGCGCTGCCAGCACTGCGGCCGCACGCGCCGGGTCGGCCGACCGCAGCGAGCCGGCCAGGGCCGCCAGCGCATCGCAGGCGGGGCGGAATTCGGGGCTTTCGCGCAGCATGGCGAGCAGCGGCGCCTGCAGCGAGGCCAGCATGGTCGCCGGGTCCGGATGCGGGCGCACCCGGCTGCCCAGGACCAGCCAGCGCCGCCGGGCCGACCAGTAGGCCTGCAGCGCGGCCGCATCGGCCGGCGCCGCACGGCCGGCGAGCAGTTCGCCGGCCTGCGGCTGCAGCGTGTCGACCAGCGCCAGCAGGCGCTGGCGCGGCGGCGCTTCCGGCGCATAGGTGGCCCACGGCGCGCGGTGCATCACCACCGGCCGGTCGTCGGTGTTGGGCAGCGCGCCGGCGGCGAAGCGCCGCAGGGCGGCGGGGCCGGCGATGGCGCTGCCGGCCACCGCGAAGGCGTCTTCCAGCCGTGCGGTGCGCAGGCCGGTGCGCAAGTGGGCGAGCGTGTCGGTGCCGACCATCCGGCGCTGCAGCGCGGCGAAGTCGATGCGGCCGTCGCCGGGCAGCGCGACCAGGCCCAGCACCGGCGTGTCGAGGCTGTTGCTGGCCAGCACCGCGATCGCCTGGGGATACACCTGCCGGAACGCGGCGACGATGCTGCGCAGGGTGTCGAGGTCCATCTGGTGCAGGGCCAGCCACTGGCAGAAGACGCCGCCGGGCGCGAGGCGTTCGCGCACCCGGGCGAAATGCTCGACGGTGTAGAGCGCGCCGGCGCCGCTGCGCGCCGGATGGAACAGGTCGGCCACCACCACGTCGTAGGCGGGGCCGGCCGACTGCACGAAGCGCCGCGCGTCGGCGGCGTAGTGCTGCACCGGCCGCGCCGGCCGGGGTGCGCCGGGTGACTGCGCGAACAGCGCCGCGGCATCGACCACCTCCGGCAGCAGCTCGACCGCGTCGACCTGCAGCGTCGGTTCCTGCGCCGCCGCGGCGGCGGTGAAGCCGGTTCCCAGCCCCAGGAACAGCGCCCGCCGCGGTGCCGGATGCAGCAGCACCGGCAACTGCGCCAGCCGCCACTCGACCAGCCCGCTGGCGCTGCTGCCCTCCTGCGCCCGGTTGTTGATGCGCAGGCGGGAGACGCCCTCGTCGTCCTCGACCACGCTGACCGCGGCCATCACGCCGTCGCGGTAGCTGCGCACCGTGCCGCCCTCGGGCACATCGACGAAACGCAGCGGGCCGAGCGCCAGCGCCAGCCCGGCGGCCGCGCAGGCCAGCACCGCGTTGGCCGGCCGGCGCAGGCGTGCCGGCGCCTGTAGCAGCAGATAGCCCGCCACCAGCAGGGCGACCACCGCATGCGCGCCGAGCGCCGGCAGCAGCCAGACGCCGAACACCGCCGGCGCCAGCGCCGCGCCGGCGGTGTTCACCGCCAGCGCCCGGCCCAGCGGCCAGCCGCGCGCCTGCGCGCCCAGGCACAGGTGGGTGAAGAGCGCGCCCATCACCAGCGTGGGCGCGCCCAGGGCGCACACCGCGGCCAGGGTTTCGCCGGCCAGTGCGGTGCCCGCGCCCGGGCCCCACCAGCGCGCGGGCAGCGCGCACAGCAGATCGGCCCAGCGCAGGCCCGCGCCCGACAGCAGCACCGCCACCGCCAGCCCGCGCAGCAGCCGGTCGCGCACGGCGGCCGGATCGGCCGCCCGCAGGCGGGGCAGCCAGCGCTGGTACAGCGCCGCGCCGGCCGCGGTGCCCAGCAGGTACACCGCCAGCAGCAGCGCATAGCTGTAGACGGTGTTCTCGGTGACCTGGCTCAGGATGCGCACCGCCAGCACTTCGTAGCCGATGCCGAGGGCGCCGGTGACCAGCAGGCGCGCCGCCGGGCCGCCGGCTGCGAATGCCTGCGGCGCAACGGCGCTGTGCGTGCGCACCGCAGCAGATGCGGCCGGGCGCCGTCCCCAGGTCTGCCAGGCCAGCAGCGCGCAGGCCGCGTTGGCCCCGGCGCAGACCCATGCGGTGGCCGACAGGCCCAGCAGCGGCAGGGCGACGAACACCGCACCGAGCACACCGACCACCGCGCCGAAGGTATTGGCCGCATACAGCGCGCCCAGCCGGCTGCGCGCGGCGCGCAGCTGGCATTCGAGCGCCGGCAGCGTGGCGCCCATGGCGGCGGCCGCGGGCAGCAGCAGCAGGAACGGCAGCCCGAACGCCACGC
>JAKONS010000488.1 GCA_022701845.1 Burkholderiaceae bacterium | reverse complement strand
ATCGCCGCCACCGGCTCCAACAGCCAGGCGGTGGCCGAGCTGGCGCTGGGGCTGATCCTCGGCTGCGCCCGCCGCATCGCCTGGCTCGACAGCCGGATGCACCAGGGCCGCTGGGACAAGCAGAGCTACCAGGGCAAGGAGCTGGCCGGCGCCACGCTGGGCGTGATCGGCTGCGGCTCGATCGGCGCGCGGGTGGTGCGTTTCGCACAGGCCATCGGCATGACGGTGGTGGTCTGCGACCCGTACCTGCCGGCCGACCGGCTGCCGGCCGGCACCACCCGGCTGGAGCTCGACGCGCTGCTGGCCGCGAGCGACGTGGTGTCGCTGCACTGCCCGCTGGACGATGCCACCCGCGGCCTGCTGGATGCCCGCCGGCTCGGGCTGCTGCGCCACGGCGCGATCGTGGTCAACACCGCGCGCGCCGGCCTGTTCGACGAGGCGGCCATGCGCGGGAAGCTGCATGCGGGCGAGCTGGCGCTGGGGCTGGACTGCTTCGTCGACGAGCCGATCGATGCGGACTCGCCCTGGGCGTCGACCCCCAATGCGGTGCTGACGCCGCATATCGGCGGCACCACCGACGGCGGCCTGCGGGGCATGGCGGTGGGGGCGGCGCAGAACATCCTGTCGGTGCTGCGTGCCTGACGCGCGCGGGATGTATGCATTCGCGTCGAAGAATGTATACATGTGCGTGGCGGCGTTCCATCGCTTTGTCAGCGACCGAGCGGGCGACATCGTCGGTCTGGCGCGGCACTGACCGAGCCCGTTCCAGCCGCAACCTGATCCGCGCCGACTGTGTCCAGTTGGCATGCAGATTGCATACATCCCTTGCACGAGAGCCGCCGCTTTCGGCCTGTCGACTTTCAACGGATGGATGAGGGTGAAAAATGACTGTACGTAGTGCTTTCTGGTCGGTCCTGGTGGGTGCGGGGCTGTTGTGCACCCAGGCGCAGGCGGCCGAGCCGGCGACGATGCGGGTGGTCGGCAATTTCTCGTCCAACGCCACCCATGTCGACAAGGTCGAGCGGCCGTTCTTCACGCAGCTCGCCAAGGCCACCGGCATCCCCACCGCGATCACCTACAACCCGATGGACACGGTCAGCGTGCAGGCCGCCGATGCGCTGCGCCTGCTGCGCTCCGGCACCTTCGACGTGATGAGCGTGCAGATCGGCATGGCCTCGCGCGACGATCCGTTCTTCGAGGGCATCGACCTGATCGGCGTGTCGACCACGCTGCCGGAATTGCGCAAGGCGGTCGACGCCTACCGCGCGGTGTTCGACGAGCGGCTGCAGCGCCGCTTCAACGCCAAGGTGCTGACGCTGTGGCCGTTCGGCCCGCAGGTCTTCTACTGCAACAAGCCGGTCAAGTCGGTCGCCGACCTGAAGGGCCTGAAGGTGCGCAGCTTCACCCCGTCGATGGCGGCGCTGATCAAGAGCTTCGGCGCCACCCCGGTCAGCCTGCAGTTCTCCGAGGTGTACCCGGCGCTGCAGCGCGGCGTGGCCGACTGCGGCGTGACCTCGCCCACCTCGGGCAACACCGGCAAGTGGCCGGAGGTGACCTCGCACTTCCTGCCGCTGTCGGTGTCGGGCTCGGTTCAGGGCCACTTCATGAACCTCGACTACTGGAAGCGCCTCTCGCCGCAGGCCCAGACCGCGATCCAGGCCGAGTTCCGCAAGATGGAAGACCAGATGTGGGCCCTGGCCGACGAGGCCAATACCGATGCCGCGGCCTGCAACGTCGGCGCGCCGGGCTGCAAGCTGGCCACGCCCTTCAAGATGACGCTGGTGCCGGTCTCCGAACAGGACGCGGCCCGGGTGCGCGATGCGGTGACCACGGTGGTGCTGCCGATCTGGAAGGACACCTGCAACAACGTCGATCCGAAGTGCACCGAGGTCTGGAACGCCACCGTCGGCAAGGCGAGAAACTACCGCATCCCGTGATGTCCACGCCCGTACCCGGCGCCGTGCGGCGCGTGATCGACGTGCTGGTGCTGGCGACCGGCTGGTGGATGGTGGCGCTGTCGCTGCTGACCTGCGTCGAGATGGTGGCGCGCAAGCTGTTCGCCTTCAGCTTCCAGGGCATCGACGAGGTCGGCGGCTACACCCTGGCGGTGGTCGGCGCGGTCGGGTTTTCCTACACGCTGCTGACCCGCGGCCACACCCGCATCGACTTCCTGGTGTCGAAGCTGCCGGTGCGCGGTCGCTCGGCGCTCAATGTGCTGGCGATGGCGACGCTGGCCGCCTGCGCGGTCTTCGCCGCCTGGCGCGGCTGGACGGTGGTGGCCGAATCGATCGAATTCCAGAGCCGCGCCACCACGCCGCTGCAGACGCCGATGTGGATGCCGCAGAGCCTGTGGCTGCTGGGCTGGCTGCTGTTCGCGGGCGTGGCCACCACGCTGGCGGCGCATGCGTTCGTGCTGTGGCTGCGCGGCCGGCACGACGAGGTCAACGCGGCCTACGGGCCGCAGACGCTCGAGGAGGAAATCGAGAGCGAGGCCGGCGAAGTGCTGGCCGCCGCCCGGGCCGATGCGGCCCGCCCCCGCACCGGAGACGCGACATGATCACCCCGCTCGAGATCGGCGCCGGCTTCCTGGTGATGCTGGTCCTGATGTTCGCCGGCCTGCATGTGGCCACCGCGATGTTCGCCACCGCCATCCTCGGCAGCGCGCTCTACCTGGGAACGCCGGTGGTGCTGGCCCTGGGCAACCAGCTGTGGGCGGCCAACGAGGATTACGTCCTGCTGTCGATCCCGCTCTACATCCTGCTGGGCGAGATCCTGGTGCGCGGCGGCGCCACCAGCAAGATGTACCAGTCGCTCTCCGACTGGCTGAACTGGCTGCCGGGCGGGCTGCTGCACACCAACATCGGCTCGTCGGCGCTGTTCTCCGCGGTGTCGGGCTCGTCGGTCGCCACCGCGGCGACCATCTCCACCGTCGCGCTGCCGGCCTTCAAGACCCGCCGCTACGACCAGCGCATGGTGCTGGGCTCGATCGCCGCCGGCGCCAGCCTGGGCAACCTGATCCCGCCCGGCATCGCCTTCCTGGTCTACGGCACCATGACCAACACCTCGGCCGGCCGGCTGTATTCCGCCGGTGTGGTGCCGGGGCTGATCATGACGCTGATGTTCATGGCGGCGATCGTGCTGATCGCGCTCTGGCGGCCCGACCTGATGGGGCGCGAGCCGCCGTCGGCGCCGCTGCGCGAGAAGCTGGGCCGGCTCAAGCACCTGCTGGCGCCGCTCGTGGTGTTCGGGCTGATCATGGGCTGCATCTACACCGGCTGGGCCACCGTCACCGAGAGCGCGGCCTTGGGCGTGGCGGTGTCGCTGCCGATCGCCTGGGCCTACGGCAACCTGAACGCGAAGATGATGCACGAGGCGTTTCGCGCCACCATCCGTCTCACCGCGATGAGCCTGTTCATCCTGACCGCGGCGTTCTACCTGAACTTCGCCATCGGCCTGCTCGGCGTGACGCAAACGGTGAGCGAGGTGGTGAAGTCGCTCGACGTGTCGCCGACCCAGCTGATGTGGGCGCTGGCGGTGTTCTACCTGCTGCTGGGCGTGTTCTTCGAAACATTGCCGATGCTGGTCGGCACCGTGCCGCTGGTGTTCCCGGTGATCGTCGCCGCCGGCATCGACCCGGTGTATTTCGGCGTCTTCATCGTGCTGATGTGCGAGATATCGCTGATCAGCCCGCCGGTGGGCATGACGCTCTATGTGATCCAGGGGGTGCGCAAGGAAGGCTCGATCGGCGAGGTGTTCCAGGGCACGGTGCCGTTCTTCATCACCATGATCGGCATGACCGCGCTGCTGATCCACTTCCCGGCGATCGCGCTGTGGCTGCCGAACCTGTCGTTCGCGCCGTGATGCCGGCGCCGGCGGGCGGGCAGGGCGCGCCGGTCATTTCGGTCATGCCGGGTAGGGCGACCCTGCTGCGGCCGGCCTGGGTGCTGGCCGAGCCGGACAGCGGCGTGCTGCACGCCGGCTGGTCGGTGCGGGTGGAGGGCGAGCGCATCGTCGCCGCCGGGCCGCACGATGCGGTCGACCCCGGGGCGGCGCAGGTGGTGGACCTGCCCGACGCCTTGCTGATGCCGGGTCTGGTCAATGCGCACCAGCATGGCCGCGGACTCAGCCAGCTGCAGCTGGGTTATCCGGACGCGCCGCTGGAACCCTGGATCGCCCAGCGGGTGGCGCGCGGCAGCCCGGATGCGTTCGCCCTCACGCAACTGGCCGCTGCCGAGATGCTGCGCAACGGCGTGACCACCGCGGTGCATGCCAACTACAGCTACGGCAGCGGCGACTACGAGGCGGAAGCCCGCGCCACGCTCGACGCCTATATCGGCGTCGGCCTGCGCGTCACCTTCTGCGTCGGCGCGATGGACCGCGCGCCCCTGGTCTACCCGGAAGAGGCGCAGCCGGCACTGCTGGCATCGATGCCGCCCGCCGCGCGGGATTACCTGGAAGCACGGGCCCAGGGCCGCAAGCCGCCCTATGCCGGCGACGCGGCCCGGACCATCGCGCTGATGGACCGCCTGCAGGCCGACTACGGCGGCCATCCGCTGGTGACCCTGGCCTACGGCCCGGCCGGGCCGCAGTGGGTGTCCGACGACATGCTGGCCGCCCTGGCGCAGGACGCCCGGGCGCGTGGCCTGGGGCTGCACATGCACCTGCTCGAATCGCCGGTGCAGGCGCGGGTCGCGCGTGAGCGGTATCCCGACGGCGCGGTGCTGCACCTGGAGCGCCTGGGCGTGCTGGGCCCGCGCACCGTGCTGGCCCACTGCGTCCACCTGGAGCCGCGCGACATCGCGGTGATGGCGCGCAGCGGCTGCATCGCGGTGCACAACCCGGGCTCGAACCTGCGGCTGTCGAACGGCCTGGCGCCGCTGGCCGAACTGCTGCAGGCGGGCGTGCCGGTGGCCATCGGCACCGACAACTGCGCGCTGGCCGACACCGAGGACCTGCTGGCCGAGATGCGGCTGGCCGATGTGCTGGCGCGCCGCGACCCGGCCCGCTACCGCTTCGACGCCGCGCGCCTGCTCGGCTGCCTGACCGCAACGGGCGCGCGCGCCGCCTTCGTCGAGCAGCAGGTGGGCCGCATCGCCGCCGGCATGCAGGCCGACCTGGTGGCGGTCGATCTGCGCCGGGTCGTCGGTCCGTATCTGGATGCCGACATGCCGCTGCTCGACGCGCTGGTGCAGCGTGCGCAGGGCCGGGACATGCGGCTGACCATGGTGGCCGGGCGCATCCTCTGCCGCGACGGCGTGCTGCTGGCGGGCAATGCCGCCGCGATCGCCGCGTCGGCCGGCGCGACCGCGCTGCGGCATCGTGCCGCCGCGGCGGGGCCGGAAGCGGCGCAGGCGGCGGTCGCGCTCGGCCGGTCGCTGCGCGAACTGCACCGGATCTGAGCTTCCCGCTCGAATCGTCTTCGGCCCGGAAGCACCTGCGCAGGCCCACCAGCGGCGCCGCTCGCCGGCGCTGGTTCGGCGATGGCACGGTTCGCCGTGTCAGACCTTGACCTCCCGGTTGAAGCGCTCGACGTATTCGCCGCGCCGCGGGTTGAGTTTGGCCCAGTCGACCCGGCTCATCCGGGCGATCTCGTCGACGTTGCGGGCATAGGCCTGCAGCCCCGGGCTGAAGGTGGCCTTGTTGCTCACCGGCACCACG
>JAKONS010000480.1 GCA_022701845.1 Burkholderiaceae bacterium | reverse complement strand
ACTCGCGGCACGATTACGAATACCTGCTGAATGCCAAGCGCCCCGGCGCCTGCAACGCCGGCTACCGGGCGATCTTCATCGATCCCATGGGCATCGTCACCCCCTGCGGCATGGGCAAGTACCATGGATCGCTCGGCAACCTCGCCGAATCGCCGGACCTCGCCCTGCGCGACGGCCCCGCCCCCTGTCCGTTCTCCTCGTGCCAGTGCGACACCGAGAATGTGAACACCGTCGAGTTCCACACGCATTACGAGAAGAGCGGCGCCAACCAGCACCGATACCGCTACCGGTTCGGGGACCTCGCGGCCCTCGACGACCGCTACGACGAGTGGAAAATTCATTACTAGAGAAAAGCAAGCCCCCATGGGGGCTTGTCTGTGGTTCGCATGTCCCGTTCTGACGGAACCCTGTGATACTTCGACCACACGAATTTAAGGATTTTAGAGGCCTGTGCGGATGCCCCAGAATCCGGTTGCACCGCGTCGGGTTTCCTGAAAAAAGTCACCAACCTTGAACGGGGCCTCTCTCTTGGAGAGAACCGCCGCGGTGGGTGTCGCGGCACTGGCAAGAATAGCCGGGTCACGAGGCGAATTTCTGTAGAAAACCCCCAGGAGAGCTTTATGGCTGCCTTTGTTTTTGACGGCACTTCCAACGTAACGGCTGCGAAGGCCGACACTGTCGTCCTCACTGCCAACCCGGCGGCTTTCACCAGCGCTGCCGAATTGAACGGCAACGTAGTCCTCACCTTCGGCTCGCAGACTCTGACGATCACCGGCACCACGCTGGCCGCTGGCAATCTGCCGAACGTCTCGATCCCGAACGGTCAGTTCCTCTACGCGACGACCGGCGCTGCTGGTGCTGCTGGTGGTGTCTCCGGCAACACGCTCGCCTTCCTGCTCGGTGCCGGCACCACCACGACCCTCAACAACACCAGCGCGTCGGGTGTCTCGGCAGCCTTCGGTGGTCTCGGTCGCTCCGACTCCGTTGACAATGCAGAGACGATCTCGATCGCTGCTACGGGTAAGGGTTCCTACCTGATCTATGGCAATGCCGGTGGCGATTCCGTGTCTGCCGGTACTCTGGATTCCAACACTGCCACGACCGTTTTCGGCGGCAAGGGTTCGGATACCATCAATCTTGGTACTCAGAGCGCAACGACCAGCAACTTTGCCATCTACGGTGGCGAAGACGGCGACTCGATCAACATTAATCACACGGGCACGGGCAGCCTGACGATCTTCGGTGGTACCGCTGCGGCGGACTCGGCCGATGGTGCGGACTCAATCAACCTCGGCTCGGCCACGGCCGGCACCTTCACCATCTACGCTGGCGGCGGCGCTGACATCATCAGTTCTGATGGAACGGCTACCGGCGCTGCTGCAACACTTGCCAGCGGTGCAGTTGCGAACATCTTCGGCGGCGACGGCAACGATACCATCTCGATCGGTGGCGGTGCGAAGGCGACCATCTCCATTGCCGGCGGTGCAGGTGCCGACCAAATCAACGTAGCCAACGTTGCTGGTGGATCAACGACCATCTTCGGCGGTACTGGTACTGCTGATTCGCTCGACGGCAACGATAGCATCACCGTCTCCGGTGGTGGCACCTTTGCAATCTATGGCAATGCTGGTGCGGATACGATCGTTGCGCAGAACCTGACGGCCTCTACCGATACAAACGTCACTTCGTTGACCATTTTCGGTGGCCGCGGTGATGACAGCCTGAACATCAATGTGACGGGCGTTCAGAAGGCGAATCTTGCTATCTTTGGTAGCGAGAACGGCGACAACGCTGACACGATCACTGCAGCCAATGCGGTTGGCGGCTCCACCATCATCTACGGCGGTACCGCTGCTGCAGATGCTGCCGACGGCAAGGACTCCATCACGGTTACCGGCAGCGGCGCGACGACGGTCTACGCTGGTGGTGGCGATGACACTGTGAACCTGTCGGGCACCAACGCGACTGCCGACTCGACGAACGTCATCACCGTCTTCGGCGGTGCCGGCAACGACTCGATCAACCTCGGCACTCAGGTCGCCACGACTGGCGGCGTGACGAACGGAGCGATTACCATCACCGCCGGTGCTGGTGCTGATACGATTTCTCTCACTTCTACGGTTGGTGCGAACGCTAGTTCGGGTCAGAACATCACGATCACCGACTTTGTCACTGGTACTGGCGGCGATAAGCTGGCTCTGACCACTGGCGCAGCTAACGTCGCTGTCGTCACCGCGAACGGCGCTAGCGCTCAGACCCTCCAGCAGGCGCTTGATCTGGCAGCTGCAAATACCACTGTTAGCCAGGTTGGCGTCGTTGCCTTCCAGGGCAACACCTACGTGGTAGTCGACAACAACAATGGCACGACCTTCGATGCAGCGACTGATGTTGCAATCAAGCTGACCGGCATCACTGACGTTGCGGCTGTTGCCGCCGCGATCACCCTCGCGTAAGCACTACAAAACTAAGGAAGAAGGGGCGGCTTCGGCCGCCCCTTTTTTTTGACAGGACGACAGAGGTAGACGCAGCGATGCGGACCGTGTTGCACGTGGGCTGCGGCCCCAAGAACATCCTCGGCATGCCGACGTTCTTTCAGGATGGGCAGTGGCGCGAGGTTCGCCTCGACATCGATCCGGCCGTGAGCCCGGACGTTATCGGCACGATGACCGACATGGGCGCCGTGGCGAGCGGCTCGATGGGTGCGGTGTTCTCCTCGCACAACGTCGAGCACCTCTACCCGCACGAGGTTCCGGTGGCGCTCACCGAATTTCGGCGCGTCCTGGACCCGGAGGGGTTCGCCCTCATCACCTGCCCCGATCTTCAAAGCGTCGCCCAGCTTGTCGCCGAGGACAAGCTGTTGGAGCCGGCCTACCAGTCGGGCATGGGGCCCATCGCGCCCCTCGACATCCTCTATGGCCACAACGCCTCGATTGCGCGGGGCAACCACTACATGGCCCATCGGGGTGGCTTCACCGCCCGCACCCTCGCCAATGCTCTGACTCAGGCCGGCTTCGGCCGCGCCATCGTGCTGCGCCGCCCGGCGAACTTCGACCTATGGGCCCTTGCGACCCTCCAGCCCATCGACAACGAAACTCTGGCTGAGATGACCGAGCGCCTCTTCCCACGCTGACGGAATGCGGCCGTTTCGGTCGCAAATTCGACCTAAAACCAGCCTACCGGCAACGGACACCCTCCCGATCCTCGGACGGCCCTCTACGCGCGTAGGCTCCGGCCTACCCAGGAGCGATCATGCAAGAGATTCGCCGGAGCCTGCTCGATCAGGCTCTCATCGCGGCCCGGCGGCCTTTCGCCTACGCGTTCCTATTCAGCTTCGTCATCAACATCCTCTACCTGGCGCTGCCGCTCTACATGGTGCAGCTCTACGGGCGCGTCTTCGCCAGCCAGAGCATCGCGACGCTGCTCATCATGGCGACGGCCGTCACCGCCGTCTTCCTGGTTTCGGCCGTCATCGACCACTATCGCAACGGCATCCTGATACAGTTCGGCGTGCTGTTCGATCGAATCTTGGCGCGCCATGTCTTCGCCGCCCTGTTCGCGGCCGAACTCAAGCAGGGCGGCAACCACGGGCAGTCCGTGCGCGACCTCGACGGCTTTCGCCAGACCATCACCGGCAACAGCATCGGGGTGTTCTTCGACCTCCCCTGGGCTCCCATCTTCATGGGCGCCCTGTTCGTCATCGATTTCTGGGTCGGTCTGCTCTGCCTGATCGGCGGTTTAATCCTGTTCGGCCTCGCCGTGCTGCAGGATCGCGTGTCGCGCCAAGCCCTGAACCGCGTCAACGACGCGGCGCGGCGGGGCTACAACTTCACCGACATGGCGTTGCGCAATGCCGAGGTGGTGCGGGCGCTGGGCATGCTGCCGGCCCTCACCAAGCGCTGGCAGATCGACCGCCATATCCTCATCGACGGGCAGGCCCATGCCAGCGAACTTGCCGGCCTCATCGGCGAAGCGCTCAAGTTCACCCGCATGCTGATCCAGATCATGGTCCTGGCGCTGGGCGCCTTCCTCGTCCTCAAGCAGGTCATCGGGCCGGGCGTGCTGTTCGCCAACATGATCCTGTCCTCGAAGGCGCTCGCGCCGTTCGAGAAGGTCGCCGGCTCCTGGCAGGGGCTCGTGGAGGGCGCGCAGATCTACAAGCGCCTGAACAAGCTCCTCGACGGATACGAGCCGAACCCGGCTTTCACGGCGATGCCCCGCCCCACCGGCCTGATCGAGGTCCAGAACGTCACCTTCGCGCTTCCGAACGCCAAGGACCCGCTCCTCAAGAGCATCTCGTTCGCGCTCCGGCCCGGCGAAGCCCTCGGCATCATCGGCCCCTCGGGGGCCGGCAAGTCGACCCTGACGCGGATGCTCATCGGCATCTGGAAGCCCACCGAGGGGCATGTCCGCCTCGACGGCATGGAGGTCCATGCCTGGGACCGCGCCGCCTTCGGGCGCCATGTCGGCTACCTGCCCCAGGACACGGAGCTGTTCACCGGCACGGTGCGCGACAACATCGCCCGGTTCCGCACCGACGTCTCCGATGAGGCCGTGACCCGCGCGGCGCAGGACGCCGGCATCCACGACCTCATCGTCCGCCTGGAGAAGGGCTACGA
>JAKONS010000474.1 GCA_022701845.1 Burkholderiaceae bacterium | reverse complement strand
GCCGCGCCAGGCACTGCACGTCGTCGGCATCGCGCGGATAGGCCACCGCCTGCGGCATGCGCTGGTAGACCGAGTTGTCGGTGCCGGCCACCAGTCGCTCGCCGTGGCGGGTGGCGATCTCGCCGCGGAAGCCGGCCTCGACCAGCGCTGCGAGGAAGCGGCGGTACAGGTCGGCCAGCGAGGCGGGCGGGCGCACCACCGCGATCGTCTGGCGGCTGCCGCCGGGCGCGGCTCCCGCGGGCCGGCTCGCCGGTGCGTCGGCGAGGGGGTTCGATGCGTCGGCGATGGTGGCTGTATTCATAGTACGTATTATCGTAGTATGAATCGGGCTGCGGACTTTTTCGCGGTCCCTCCCGATGCCCGCCATGCCCCGCAAACCCCCGCTTCCTTCCTCCGCCCCCAAGGCGCCGTCGCTGCCGGAAAAGCTGGTGCTGGCGGTCAGCGCCGACATCGCCGCCGGCATCTACCCGGTCGGCGCCAAGCTGCCGATCGAGCCGGAACTGTGCGCGCACTACGGCATCAGCCGCACCGTGCTGCGCGAGGCGATGTCACGCATGAAATCCGACGGCCTGATCGACACCCGCCAGGGCCGCGGCAGCTTCGTGCTGGCGCCCTCGGCGCGCACCCCGTTCCGTTTCGAGCCGCACACCGAGGCCGCCACCCCGTCGACCCAGTCGATCCTGGAACTGTCGGAACTGCGCCTGGGCGTGGAAGGCACCGCCGCCGCCCTGGCCGCCCGGCGCCGCACCCCGGCGCAGCTGGCCCGGTTGGCCGACTGCCTGCAGCGCATGGAGCAGGCGGTGGCGCAGGGCGAGAGCGGCAGCGAGGCCGACCTGGAATTCCACCGCACCATCGCCGACGCCACCGGCAACAGCCACTACCGGCTGTTCATGGAGTACCTGAGGCGCTCCTACGCCATCGCCATCGACCGGGCCCGCAGCCATAGCGCCCAGGCCGCCGGCCTGTCGCAGCGCGCGCAGGAGGAGCACCGCGCGGTGTACCAGGCGATCGCCGACGGCGATGCGGCGGCGGCCGAGCGGGCGGTGAAGCGGCACATCCAGGCGGCGGCGAAGCGGCTGTCGGGCGGCTGACCGCCGGCGCAGCCCTCAGCCGAACAGCGGCGCCAGCAGCGCCGCCGGCATCGGCTGCGCCAGCGGCTCGTCCTGCACCGCGTCGCCCATCAGCCGGCCGGCTGCCGCCAGCAGGTCGTCGATGCGCGCCGGCGGCACGCCGCCATAGCGCATCAGCATGCGCGCCTTGTCGAACACCGCCTGCGAGCTCAGTGGGCGCTCCGGGTCGCCCAGGCTGTCCTGCACGCTGTGGCTGCGGTAGTCGTCCATCGACACCTGGGCGCCATAGTGGTCGGGGTGGGCGGCGTCGGCCGCGGGCGACAGGGCGAGGCGCACCCGGCTGGCGCTGTCGACCAGGTCGGGCCGGGCGAAGAAGAGTTCGTCGAAATGCTCCGGCCGCAGCGGCCCCAGCGCGGCTGCCGCCGCCACCGCGTATTGCAGCGAGAAACGGGCCTCGGTGCGGGTGCCGGGGCGGGGGTTGTCGCAGGTGGCGAGGGCGTCGGCCGATGCCGCCACCTCGCAGGAATCGAACACCAGCGGACAGCGGCCGCCGGCCTCGCGCAGCGCCAGCACGCAGTCGATCGCGGCATGGGTGTGGCGGCTGCCCGGCCAGGGCTGGAAGCTGGTGGAGTGGATCAGCCAGTCGGCGTCTTCGCGGACGAGGGCGGTGGTGTCGGCATCGGTGGTCATGGCCGCCAGGAAGCCGTGCGGCCCTTCCAGGATGCGCTCCGGCCCGGTGAAGCCGGCCAGCGCCAGGGTGGCGGCGGTGACGCCGGCCCAGGCGGCATGGGCGATGCTGAGCTGGCTCGACATGGCGGTCTCCGGGCGCTCCGGCCGCAGGCCCGCCGCCTGCGTGCCGGCATGGCCGAGCGCGCCGACCGCGGCGTCGAGCGGCAGCCGCAGCGCGTCGGCGCAGGCGGCCGCCGCGCCGAACACGCCGGCGGTGGACGAGGCGTGCCAGTGGAAATGGTGGCGTGCGCCGACCGCGCGGCCGATGCGGATCGAGGTTTCGTACCCGCGCACCGTGGCGTCGAGCATCTGCCGCGCCGGGATGCCGCGCGAGCGCGCCAGGCTGGCCAGCGCCGGCAGCACCACCGCGCCGGGACGCAGCCGCGCGCGGCGGTGCAGGTCGTCCATGTCCTCGGCCTGGGCCGGGCCGGCTTCCATCAGCAGCGCCTGGAACGGGTCCTGCGCCGGCCCGAGCAGCGAGGCGAAGGCCGGCGCCAGCCGCGGCTGCGGCCGCCAGGCCTGCAGGGCGTCGGCCTCCGGGGTGCGGGCACCCGCGGCGACGCAGCCGATCCAGTCGATCCAGTGCAGCACCGCGCGCTGCCGGCCGCGCGGGTTCACCGCCTTGCGGTTGCGCAGCAGCAGGCGGCGCGACAGCGAGGCGCCTTTCTCGTCGACGATCGTTGCGGGCATGTCGCGGAATTCCAGAGAGGGTGGGCGGTGCGG
>JAKONS010000464.1 GCA_022701845.1 Burkholderiaceae bacterium | reverse complement strand
GCCAGCGGATGCAGCTCGCTCACCAGCACATAGGGCGGCAGGGTGGCCAGGCTCTCGAACTGGATGTCGTCGCCCAGGTGCAGGTCGTAGGTGATGGCCAGGTCGATCTCCAGCGCGTGCAGCTTGTGCATCAGCACCTCCTGGTCGCCTTCGACCATCTGCAGCTGCACCTTCTCGAAGGCGCGCGAGAAGCCGAAGATGACCTCCGGCGCGATCATCGCGGTGAGCGACTGGAAGCTGCCGACGCGCAGCGCGCCCTGCATCGCGTCGCTGGAATCCGACGCGATCTCGTAGAGCCGCGAGGAGCGGTCGAGCACGTCCTCGCACTGGCGCAGCACCAGCGTGCCGATGGCGGTCAGCCCCAGCCCCTTGGAGGGGTGGCGCACGAACAGCTGCACGTTCAGTTCGGTCTCGATGTGCGCGATGGCCGCCGAGATCGAGGGCGAGGAGATATGGATCTGCGCAGACGCCGCGGCGATGCTGCCGTGCTTCGCCGTGGCGACGAAGTACTCCATCTGGCGCAGGGATACGCGGTTGAGCATGGGGGTGTGGAGGGCGCCCCGGAGGACGCGGAAGTCGGCGGGTCAGTGTAGCGGCGGCCGCCGCCACCCGGCCGGCGCCGCCGCCCTCACAGGTTGCCGGGCACGCCGTAGCTGGGCGCGGCGCGCGGGTCGAGCGCGCGGGTGATGTAGGCCTGCAGCTGCGGCTCGTAGAGCTTCCAGGTGGCATACAGCGCCTGCACCGGGTCGGCCTCCATCCAGTCCAGCCGCAGGTCGACGATCGGCCAGGCCTGCGCGCCATACACCAGCAGGCCGGCGGAATGCACCGGGCCTTCCTCGCCGCCGGCGTCCTGGCCGGCCAGCATGGCGCGCATCAGCCGTTCGGCCAGGGAGCCCTCGGCCGCCTCGAACGCGGCCAGCATGGCGCGCGGCACCTCGCGGCTGCGCAGCATGTTGCCGGCGCAGGCGGCATGGGTGCCGACCGCGCTGGCCAGGGTGCCGAGCGCGTCGCTGCCGGTGAACACCACCGGCGGGTGGCGGGCGTCGATCGCCATCACCTGGCGGTAGGAGATGAACGGGCGTTTCTGCAGCTCGGCCACCGCCTGCTCCGGCGTCATGCCGGCGGCCATCAGGTCGAGGGCCAGCGGGCCCAGGTCGGGGTCGGTGATGTTCTGGCTGGCGGCGGCACCGATGCCGCTCCTGCCGCGGATGCAGCGCGCGGCCACCGCAGGCGACGACGAAGACACCGCGGCGCCGAACTGGCCGGTGGCGGGGCAGCGCGCGACGATCGAAAACGTCATGCCGCGCTCAATCCGGAATGACCGCGATCGCGTCGATCTCGACCAGCCATTCCGGCCGCGCCAGCGCCGACACCACGATGCCGGTCGACACCGGGAACACGCCCTTCAGCCAGCGGCCCACCACCAGGTACACCGCCTCGCGATAACGCGGGTCGATCAGGTAGATGGTGATCTTGCAGATGTCCTGCAGCTCGCCGCCGGCTTCCTTCAGCAGCATCGCGATGTTGGCCATCGCCTGCTCGGCCTGGCCGCTCACGTCGCCGATGCAGACGCTCTCGGAGGTGTCGAGGTTCTGGCCGATCTGGCCGCGCAGGAACACGGTGGCGCCGCGCGCCACCACCGCCTGGCAGAGGTCGTTGTCGAGCTTCTGCTCGGGGTAGGTGACCTTGGTGTTGAAAGGACGGATGCGGGTGTGCTTCATGGTCGCTCGCGGGCAGGTGACATC
This sequence comes from Burkholderiaceae bacterium, assembly GCA_022701845.1. The sequence goes on along the minus strand of JAKONS010000464.1, from coordinate 3,901 downwards.
GGAAGCCGCCGATGGTGGTCGCTGCCGGTGCCGGGCGCCATTTGTATTTTCCGGGCGACCGGCTCCGAATTTCCGAGCGCCCGGCCGGCGCGCCCCCCTCGGTAAATGTGAGGCACCCCTAAGTAAAAGGCGACTTGGCCGATGGCCGCGGGTTTCCCATGATCGGCCTCGAACGTCCAACTCTTCGACCGGGGGAATCCATGATCCGCAAGCTTCTGACACTGTGTGCACTCGCCACCGCCATCGCCGCCACGCTCGGCGCGACCTCGGCCCTGGCCCAGGACAACGCCCTGACGGTGAGCACCTGGGGCGGCAGTTTCCGCGACCTGATCGACGAGAACATCGGCCGCGAATTCACCAAGCAGACCGGCGTGCCGGTGAAGTACGTCACCGGCGGCACCATCGACCGGCTGAACAAGGCCAAGCTGGCTTCCAAGCCGGAGAGCGACATCACCTTCACCACCTCGCACGTGGGCTGGCTGTATGTGAGCAGCAACCTGTTCGAGCAGCTCGACACCGCCAAGATTCCGAACATGCGCCACATGGTGGACCGCGCCAGGATCAGCCCGTACCACATCGGCAGCTGGGCCTACATCTACTCGATCGGCTACCGCCCCGACCTGCTGCCGCCGAGCATCAAGTTCGAGAGCTGGAACGACCTGTGGAACCCGGCGCTCAAGGGCAAGATCAGCGCCCCCGATTTCGACCCGAGCCACCTGATCGCGGTGTCGGCCATGCTCTCCGGCGGCGACGCCGCCAGCTGGGAAAAGGGCCAGGACAAGCTCAAGGCCCTGAAGCCCAACTTCAAGGCCTTCTATACCAACGACGCCAACGCGCAGCAGCTGATCGCCACCGGCGAGACGCCGGTCGAGGTGATCCTGTCGATGAACGCGTACCACATGGCCAGCCAGGGCGTGCCGGTGAAGGTGGCCATGCCCAAGGAAGGCGCGGTGCTGGGCGTGGACACCATGGCCATCATGAAGGGCACCACCAAGGCCGACCTGGCCTACAAGTTCCTCAACATCGCGCTGCAGGCCGATGTGCAGTCGAAGATCGTCGCCTCGAAGAAGGCCAGCCCGGTGGTCGACAACGCCACCGTCTCGGCCGAAGACGCCAAGCTGCCCGGCGTGTTCACCACCAAGGCGCAGTGGGACACCCAGACCATCGTCATCGACAACAAGCTGCGCGCCGAGAAAACGGCGGAGTGGCGCAAGTGGTTCACCGAAAACATCATGAACTGAGCGGGTGTCGGCACGGGGAACAGGTATGCGTTCGGATCTGAGAGCCTGGCTGGTAACGCCTGCGGTGGTGGTGGCGGCGGGCATCGCGGTGGCGCTGCTGGCGGTGTTCCAGTTCAGCTTCCGGGCCTTCGTGCCCGGCTCGCTGGATGTCGGCGGCTTCACCTTCGCCAACTTCGGCGGCATGGGCAAGTCGCTGTATCTGAGCGCCTTTTCCAACACGCTGCTGCTGAGCGTGGAGACGACGGTGTTCTCGCTGCTGGCCGCCTATCCGCTGGCCTATGCGCTGGTGCGGGTGCAGCGGCGCGCGCTCAAGTCGTTCATCCTGGTGGTGTCGATCACGCCGCTGTTCCTCGGCGAGATCGTGCGCACCTATTCCTGGATCGCGGTGCTCGGCAGCAATGGCTTCATCAACGGCGCGCTGCGCAAGCTGGGGCTGATCGAATGGCCGCTGGAGCTGATGTTCACCCACCTGGGCGTGCTGGTGGCGCTGGTGCATGTGACGATTCCGGTGGTGGTGCTGATGCTGGCCACCGCCATCTCGCACATCGACCGCGACTTCGAGAAAGCCGCGCAGAGCCTGGGCGCCGGCCCGGTGCGCACCTTCCTCACGGTGACGCTGCCGCTGTCGATGCCCGGCATCCTGGCCAGCATCACCACCGCCTTCGCCTGGACCTTCAGCGCCTTCGCCACGCCGCAGATGATCGGCGGCGGCCGGGTGCCGACGGTCTCCACGCTGGTCTACCAGCTGGGCTTCTCGTCGATGAACTTCCCGCTGGCCGCCAGCCTGAGCGTGATGGGCCTGGCGCTCACCGCGGCGTCCCTGTTCGCGCTGGGCCTGTTCACCCGCCGCCTGAAAACCGCCGGAGGGCACTGACACCATGAAGATCCGAAGCTCCCTGCCGCTGCCCCTGCGCATCGCCGGCCCGGTGCTGGTGGCGCTGCTGCTGGCCTTCGTGCTGCTGCCGGTGGTGGTGGTCACCATCGCCGCCTTCAACGAGAAGGCGATCCTCGCCTTCCCGCCCGAGTCGTATTCGCTCAAGTGGTTCGAGCGGGTGTTCGACTACCCGGATTTCCAGCAGGGCTTCAAGGCCAGCCTGGTGATCACCGGCTGGGCCTCGTCGATCGCGCTGGTGATCGGCACCTGCCTGTCGATCGCGGTCAAGCGGCTCGATTTTCCCGGCAAGCAGACGCTGCTGGCGGTGCTGCACTCGCCGCTGGTGGTGCCGCATTTCACGCTGGGGCTGGGCCTGCTGATCCTGGTGTCGCAGGCCTCGATCCAGCGCGGCTACGGCATCGTGGTCCTGTGCCATGTGATGCTGGTGCTGCCCTTCGTGCTGCGCAGCGTCTATGTGTCGATGGAGAACCTCGACGAGCGCCTGGAGCAGGCCGCGGCCAGCCTGGGCGCCTCGCCGCTGAAGGTGCTGTTCACCGTGACGGTGCCGCTGCTGGCGCCGGGGCTGTTCGGCGGCTGGCTGTTCGCGGCCATCATGTCGTTCAGCGAATTCACCGCCTCGCTCTTCGTCACCACCCAGGACACCCAGACCCTGCCGGTGGCCATGTACAACTATGTGCGCGAGTTCGCCGACCCGACCCTGGCGGCGCTGTCGGTGGTCTACATCGCGTTCACCGCGGCGGTGCTCGCCTTCGCCCACTACTTCCTCGGCCTGGGCCGGATCCTCAACATCGAAGACAGCCGCTAGCTAGGCCGCATCGCTCCATGACCCCTTCCTCCTACCCCGCCTTCCAGCCCGACGGCAACGGCACCCTGGCCCGCATCGGCCTGATCTACATCGCCTCGAGCATCGTCATGGACGCCGAGATGGCCGCCATGTCGGCGCCCGGCGTGGCGGTGCACACCACCCGGCTCAAGCTGCCGAAAGTGACGGTCGAGGGCATCGAGGAAATGATGAATTCGCCCGAGGTGGAGCAGGCCGCGCGCCTGGTCGGCGCCGCGCCGATCGACGTGCTGTGCTTCGGCGGCACCAGCGCCTCGTTCCTGCACGGCACCGCCTACGACCAGGGCCTGATGCAGAAGCTCGCCGGCTGGGTGCCGGGCCCGCGCACCACCACCGCCAGCACCGCCACCCTGGCCGCGCTGCGCGCGGTGGGCGCCGGCAAGGTGGCGCTGGCCACGCCCTATGTGCCGGCCATCCACGAGCGCGCCATCCGCTTCCTGGAAGAGAACGGCCATGCGGTGGTGCGCCACCGCAACCTGGGCATCGACAGCGACCACGCCCTGGCCGAGGTGTCGCTGGAGCAGGTCTACGACCTGGTGCGCGCGGTCGACCACCCGGAAGCCACCGCCATCTTCATCAGCTGCACCAACTTCCGCTCGGCCGGCGTCATCGCCGCGCTGGAGGCCGAGCTGGGCAAGCCGGTCATCTCGGCGGTGCAGGCATCGTTCTGGCACTGCCTGGAGGTGCTCGACGTGAACGGTGCGCGGCCCGGCTACGGGCAGCTGGTCGACCGCCGTGTGGCAGTGGGCGCCTGAGCCCGCATCGATTTCTTTCTTCCACCTATCCTTCGACGAGGTTCTCATGCATCCCTGCAGACGTGTTTTCCTGGGGCTCGGCCTGGCCGTATCGATGGCCGCGGCCGGGCTGGGCACCGCCCATGCGCAGTCGGCGCTGGAGCAGATCGCCCGGTCGAAGACGGTGCGC
>JAKONS010000448.1 GCA_022701845.1 Burkholderiaceae bacterium | reverse complement strand
GTGCTTTCCGCAGCGCCCCACGATTGCGCGACCTGGGCGCGCTCGCCGGCGGGGTCGGGCGCGGGGGTGGCGGCGCGGGCTTCGATCTTGTTGACGCGGATGACGGCATATCCGCCGTCGCCGGTTTCCGCGCCGACCCAGGACGGCAGGCTGGCCGACGGTGCCCGCATCGCCGCAGCGACGACGGCCGGCGCCAGCTGCGAGGTGCTGCCGCGCGAAACGTCGATGGCCGCCGGCAGGGTGGCGGTGGCGGGCGCTGCCTTCCAGGCGGCCAGTTTGGCTTCACCGTCCTTGCGGGCCAGCTCGGATGTCTTTTGCGCCAGCACCAGTGCACGCACTTCCTCGCGCACGTCGGCGAAGGGCGGAGTGCGGGCCGGCGTGTACTTCACGATGCGGGCCGACGCCAGCTGGCTCGGGCCGATCTCGACGGCTTCGGTGTTGCGCTTCTTCTCCACCGCGTCGGGTGCGAACAGCGCGGTGAGCAGCCGCTCGTTGGCGAGGGCGCCGGTGACGCCGGGGCCGGGCACCCGGCTGACGTCGGTGGCGGTGCGCAGCGGCAGCTTGAGCTTGTCGGCTACCGGCTTCAGGCTGTCGGATTGCTCGTAGACGGTGTTGGTGAAGGTTTCGGCGAGTTCGGCGAAACGCTTCTGCGCTTCCTGCTGGCGGAACTGCGCTTCCAGGTCGGGGCGCACCTCGTCGAAGCTGCGCTGGCGCTGCGACTTGATGTCGGTCAGCTGCAGGATGTGATAGCCGTATTCGGTGGCGATGACGTCGCTGATGTCGCCCTTCTTCATGGCGAAGGCCGCGTCCTCGAAGGGTTTGACCATCGAACCCCGGGCGAAGAAGTTGAGGTCGCCACCCTGCGCGGCGGAGCCCGGATCCATCGATTCCTTGCGGGCGATATCGGCGAAGCGCGACGGCTCCTTGCGCACCGTGGCGAGCAGCTGCTCGGCGCGCGCCTTGACCTTGTCGCGCTCGGCCTGCGGGGCATCCTTCGGCACGGTCAGCAGGATGTGGCTGGCGCGGCGCTCTTCCTGGGCGACCTGGCGGGCCTGGTTCTGCTCGTAGAAATCGCGCAGGTCTTTCTCGGCCGGGACGATGCCGCGCTTGACGGTGTCGATGTCGAGCACCGCGTATTCGACATCGGCCTGCTCCGGACGCCGGAACCGGGCCTGGTGGCCGTCGTAGTAGGCCTGCAGTTCGGCGTCGGTCGCGCTGGCCTTGGCGGCGTAGTCGGCCGGCTTGAACAGCGCGACCTGGATGTTGCGCTGCTGGAAGAAGGGTGCCAGCACCGCGTCGGCCTGGGCCTGCGGCGCGATGGAGGTCGAGGCGATGCCGTCGAGCACCTGGCGCAGGGCCAGGTCGCCGGCCACGCGGGCTTCGTAGCTCTCGGGCGTCATGCCCTGGCTGGCGAGGATCTGCCGGTACTGGGCGACGTCGAGCTTGCCGTCGGCGCCGCGCAGCGCCGCGATCGACGGGTCCTGCTGCAGCGTGCTGACCAGGCGGCCCTCGCTCGGCTGCAGGTGGTACTTGGCGGCGGCGGCGCGCAGGGTGCGCTCGCGCACCAGGCGCTCCAGCGTGGCATAGCGGGCCTCGGGCGACTCCAGGAACCGGGCGTCGAGGTTGGGCGACTGGGCCCGGGCGCGTTCCACCGTGATGCGGTGCGCCTCGTCCCATTCGCCCTGGGTGATGTCGGTGCCGTCGACCACCGCCACCGCGGCGCCCTGCTCGGCCGAGCGCCGGTAGCCGTCGACGCCGAACATCACGAACGACGGGATGATCAGCAGGAACAGCACCACCATCACGATCTTGGAGTGCTTGCGGATGAACTCGAACATGGGCGGTCTCTTTAGGACGACAGGGCAAATGAAAAAGGCGAACGCAACGTTCGCCTTTAAGTGAGTGGGTGGTGGGTGCTGACGGTCTCGAACCGCCGACCTACGCCGTGTAAAGGCGCCGCTCTACCAACTGAGCTAAGCACCCCACTTCAACCGGAAATCAATTCAGCGCGTCCTTCAGGGCCTTGCCCGGACGGAACTTCGGTACTTTAGCAGCCTTGATCTTGATCGCCGCGCCGGTGCGCGGATTGCGACCGCTGCGCGCCGCACGCTTGCCTACCGCGAAGGTACCGAAACCGACGAGCGAAACCGTGCCGCCCTTCTTCAGGGTGGTCTTGACTGCGCCGATGGTGGATTCGAGCGCACGCGTGGCGGCAGCCTTGGAAATGTCGGCATTCTTGGCGATGTGCTCGATCAGTTCGGTCTTGTTCACAAATAGCCTCTCAAAAGCGGATAGACGTTGTGCGGATGGAATTCGGTGGGGTGCCGGGCGGCGGCTCGCATGGGAAGCCGGCGCTGCTTGCGGGCGCCGTGCAGACGCGTTCGATGCGCTTGTCTACGGGCCGGCGAACGCCGATTAAAGCCAGGGTCGCCAGGGGTGTCAATAAGACATCTGTCAGGCACCTGGGCTTGCCATGGGGACCGGGGAGGCCGGATTCTAGACGCATTCGGATGCAGGCCCTTCGGGCTACTTCACACGTGCGCGGATTTCCGGAAGCGCCTTCTGCAGGTAGTACACCATCGACCAGACGGTGAGCACCGCCGCGGCCCAGATCAGCACCCGGCCCCAGGCGCCGGTGTCGATCACGCCGAACACGGTGGCCTGGTACAGCAGGAACGGGATGGCCACCATCTGCACCGTGGTCTTGACCTTGCCCAGCATGTGCACCGCCACGCTGCGGGAGGCGCCGATCTGCGCCATCCACTCGCGCAGCGCCGAGATGGCGATCTCGCGGCCGATGATGATCAGCGCCACGAAGACGTCGACCCGCTGCAGGTGCACCAGCACCAGCAGCGACGCACACACCAGGAACTTGTCGGCCACCGGATCGAGGAAGGCGCCGAAGGAGGAGGTCTGGCCGAGCTTGCGGGCCAGCCAGCCGTCGAGCCAGTCGGTGAGCGCGAAGACGATGAACATGACCGTGGCGATCAGGTTGCAGGCGGCCGGAGACAGCGGCAGGTAGAACACGCCCGCGATCAGCGGGATCGCGACGATCCGCGTCCAGGTAAGAATTGTCGGCAGGGTCCAGAACATGAAATCCATTATGGCCTCGTGCAGGCTCGTGGACGTCGTGCGGCTCGCCGACCCGCGGCGCGCGGTCAGTGCAGGGCGCGGTAGATGTCCTCGGCCAGGTCCTTCGAGATGCCGTCGACCCGCATGATGTCTTCCACCCCCGCCGCCGCCACGCCGCGCACCCCGCCGAAATGCTGCAGCAGCCGGGCGCGCTTCTTCGGGCCGATGCCGGCGATGTCTTCCAGGCGGCTGCCGCCGGTGCGCACCTTGGCGCGTTTGGCGCGCATGCCGGTGATGGCGAAGCGGTGGGCCTCGTCGCGGATCTGCGCGACCAGCATCAGCGCGGCCGAGTCGCGGCCCAGGTAGACCTTCTCGCGGCCGTCGGCGAACACCAGCTCCTCCAGGCCGACCTTGCGGCCCTCGCCCTTCTCCACGCCGACGATCAGCGCCAGGTCGAGCCCGAGCTGCTCGAACACCTCGCGCGCCATCGACACCTGGCCCTTGCCGCCGTCGACCAGCACCAGGTCGGGCATGCGCGCGGTGCCGGTGGCCGGGTGGTCGGGGTCGGCCGACGCCTGCGCCGCCTCGGCCAGCTTGCTGTAGCGACGGGTGAGCACCTGGCGCATGGCGGCATAGTCGTCGCCGCCGACGATGCCCTCGATGTTGTAGCGCCGGTATTCGGCGTTCTGCATCTTGTGGTGCTGGAACACCACGCAGGAGGCCTGGGTGGACTCGCCCGCGGTGTGCGAGATGTCGAAGCACTCGATGCGCAGCTTGTCGAGGTCGTCGGGCGCCAGGTCGAGCGCATCGGCCAGCGCCCGGGTGCGGGCCTGTTGCGAACCCTCTTCGGCCAGCAGGCGCGCCAGCTGCAGGTCGGCGCCCTTCTGCGCCATCTCCAGCCAGATGCGGCGCTGGCCACGCGGGTTGTGCACTGCGGCGATGCGGCCCTCGGCGGCGCCCGACAGCGCCTCGACCAGTTCGGCCGACACCGCCACGCCCACCACCAGCGCTGCGGGCGCGGCCACGCCGGTGTAGTGCTGCGCCAGAAAGGCCTCCAGCACCTGCTGCTCGACCGGCGGCGGCACCGCGGCGCCCTCCTCCAGCGCGCCGGCCTCGATGGCGGCGGCGTCCTCCACATGCACCGGGAAATACGGCCGGTCGCCCAGGTGCCGGCCGCCCCGCACCATGGCCAGGTTGACGCAGGCGCGGCCGCCCGACACCTTCACCGCCAGGATGTCGACGTCCTTGTCGGAGGCGGTTTCGATCGACTGCTGGTGCAGCACCTTCGACAGCGCCGACATCTGGTTGCGCAGCTCGGCCGCCTGCTCGAACTCGAGCCGTTCCGCATGCGCCACCATGCGCGTGTTCAGGGTGTCGACCACCTCCTGCGTCTCGCCGCGCAGGAAGCGCTCGGCATGCGCCACGTCGACGCCGTAGGCCTCGGCGGACACCAGGTTCACGCAGGGGCCGGAGCAGCGCTTGATCTGGTAGAGCAGGCAGGGCCGGGTGCGGTTGTTGAAGACGGTGTCTTCGCAGGTGCGCAGCCGGAACACCTTCTGGATCAGCTGGATCGATTCCTTGACCGCCCAGGCGCTGGGAAACGGGCCGAAATAGCGGTGCCGCTTCTCGACCGCGCCGCGGTAGTACGCCATGCGCGGGAACAGCTGGCCGTGGGTGGCGGTGGCGGCCGAGCGCGCGTCGGGCTGGCCGGTGATCTTCAGGTACGGATAGCTCTTGTCGTCGCGGAAGACGATGTTGTAGCGCGGGTTGAGGGTCTTGATGAGGTTGTTTTCCAGCAGCAGCGCCTCGGCCTCCGAGCGCACCACCGTGGTCTCCATGCGCGCGATGCGGGAGATCATGTGGCCGATGCGGGTGGCGCCGTGGTTCTTCTGGAAATAGCTGGCGACGCGGCGCTTCAGGTTGCGGGCCTTGCCCACGTAGAGCAGCGCGCCTTCGGCGTCGAAATAACGGTAGACGCCCGGCAACTGCGGCAGCGCCGCGACCTCGGACAGCAATTGATCGGAATGCACATCGGACATGGCGGCTATTGTCGCGCCGCGCCAGGGCGACAATGCGCGCCCGAAAGGC
>JAKONS010000431.1 GCA_022701845.1 Burkholderiaceae bacterium | reverse complement strand
AGCGCTGCCGCGGGCATCGGCCTGGGTGTGCAGGCGGCGGCGCGGGCGGCGGTGCAGTACGGCCAGCGCAAGGTGCATGCCGAGACGCAGGAGCAGATCGCCGAGGTGGCCGGCAAGCTCGACGTGGGGCAGGTGTCGCGCTGGAAGGCCTGGCACCGCATCGCGCTGGAGCCCGACGAGGTCGGCCGGGTGACGGTCAGCCGCACCATCAGCACCGGTGTGCTCGACTGCAAGGAGATCGTGTTCTCGGTCGACGCGGCGGTCGACGGCAAGAAGGAAGGCCTGGACGATTCCATCGCCAGCGGCTTCTATGTCGCCTCGATCTGCAAGAGCGGCCCGCAATGGCAATGGGCCACCGCCGAGCCCGCCACCGCACGATGGGGCGGCCTGCAGTGAGGTCGCGCCCTCTCGCGCTGCCGGGGTTGACGGTGCTGGCAGCGGCGGTGCTGGCGGTGTCGGGCTGCTCGTCGGTGGGCAGCGTGTCCGGCGCGGCAGCGGGTGTGGCCTCCGGTGGCCTCAGCGGCAACCCCGCGGTCGGCATCGCGGTCGGCATCGGCGTGCGCGCCATCGTCGACGACACGGTGGACCGGCTCACCCGCCGCTGGAGCGACGAGGAGCAGCAGAGCATCGCGGTCGCGGCCGGCACGCTCGAGGCCGGCCAGAGCGGCCGCTGGAGCGTGCGCCACGCGGTGGCCTACCGCAACGCCGACGGCCAGGTGCAGGTCGTCAGAACCTTCCGCAATGCCCTGACCACCTGCAAGGAGGCGGTGTTCAGCCTGGACGAGAGCCAGCCGACGACGCCGCCGGTGTGGTTCACCACCGTGATGTGCCAGGGGCCGCGGGGCTGGCAGTGGGCGGCGGCCGAACCGTCGGTGGCGCGGTGGGGGGCGTTGCACTAGGGCAGAGGACCGGCAGGGTGTGTGGCCGATGCCGCCGCGCTACTCGGCGAGCGATGCGGCGCCTGGCTCGTCAGTAGATCGGCGGCTCCGGTGTCGGCGCGTTGCCGGCCAGGCTGGCGAAGTCGCAGCCCAGGTTGGCCTGGGTCACCTCCGCCTGGAAGATGCGCGTATAGCCGCGCTGGTAGCTCGAAGCGGGGCGCACCCAGGCGGCGCGGCGGCGTGCCAGTTCTTCGTCGCTCACCAGCATGTCGAGGCGCCGCGCGCCAATGTCGAAGCGGATCGTGTCGCCGGTCTTCAACAGTGCCAGCGGGCCGCCGACGGCCGACTCGGGCGCCACATGCAGCACACAGGTGCCGTAATGGGTGCCGCTCATGCGCGAATCGGAAATGCGCAGCATGTCGCGCACACCTTCGCGCAGCAGCTTTTTCGGGATGGGCAGATTGCCCCATTCCGGCATGCCCGGCCCGCCGATGGGCCCACCGTTGCGCAGCACCAGTACCGAGTCCCGGTCGACATCCAGGTCGGGGTCGTCCATCGCGGCCAACATCTCGGCATTGGAGTCGAAAACCAGCGCACGGCCCTGGTGGCGCAGCAGTTCGGGCGTAGCCGCCGAGGGTTTGATGACCGCGCCGTCCGGGCACAGATTGCCGCGCAGTACGGCCAGGGTCATGCCGGCCTCGGGGCATTCGGCGCTGCCCTTCTTCAGCGGGTTGGCGGGGTCGAGGATGGTGCCGTCGTCTGTGCCGGCCCAGTCGGCGATGTCCTCGCCTAGTGTTTTGCCGGTGACGGTCAGGGCGGTCAGGTCGAGGTAGTCACGGATCTTGTTCAACACCGCCGGCAGGCCGCCCGCGTAGAAGAAGTCCTCCATCAGTTTTTCACCCGACGGGTACAGGTTGGCGATCACCGGCACGCGACGGGCGATGGCGTCCATCTCATCGAGGTCCAGCGTGATGCCGGCGCGCCCGGCCATCGCCGGCAGGTGCACCGCAGCGTTGGTGGAGCCGCCCAGCGCAGCGTAGGCCGTGATGGCGTTGACGAAAGACTGCCGGGTGACGATGCGCGAGGGCTTGAGATCTTCCCAGACCATGTCCACCACCCGGGCGCCGCAGTGCCACGCCATGCGGCTGTGCGCGGCGTCCACCGCCGGGATGCTCATGGCGCCCGGCAGCGACAGCCCCATCGCCTCGACGATGGCGGTCATGGTGCTGGCGGTGCCCATGGTGTTGCAGGTGCCGGTCGTGCGCGTCATGCGGGCTTCCAGGCCGACCCATTCGTCCTTGTCGATGTTTCCGATCGCGTACTCGGCCCAAAACTTCTTGGTGTGCGTTCCCGCTCCCACCGCCTGTCCCTTGTAGCGATCGTTGAGCATCGGGCCGGCCGGCATGAAGATGGCGGGGATGTCCATGGACAGTGCGCCCATCACCAGCGCCGGCGGCGTCTTGTCGCAGCCGCCCATCAGCACCACGCCGTCGATCGGCAGGCTGCGCAGCAGTTCTTCGGTCTCGATCGCCAGCAGGTTGCGATAGATCATGGTGGTCGGCTTGACCATTACCTCACCCAGGCTTAGCGCCGGCAGTTCCAGCGGATAGCCGCCAGCCTGCAGGACGCCTCGCTTGACCGCCTGGGCGCGTTCGCGCAGATGGGAGTGGCAGGGCGACAGGTCGCTCCAGGTGTTGACGATGCCGATCACCGGCCGACCCATGAATTCCTCACGCACCAGGCCCTGCTGCTGCATGCGCTGGCGGTGGGCGAAACCGCGAATGTCGTCGCTGGCGAACCAGCGGTGGCTGCGGAGTTCCTCGACCGTCTTGCGGCTGCGGGATGCTTGGGTGTTCATGAATGGTTCGCTCTCAGTAGGTGGAAGGCGCCGTGGGGGTTGTCCTGCCGGACGACTGGAAGCGGCCTGCCAGGTCGTCGGCGGATTTGCGCAGCAGTACCTGGTCGGTGCCAACGGCGACGAACAGCGCGCCGAGGTCGAGGCACTCCTGCGCCCGTTTTTCGTCGAGCATCAGGATGCCGGGCGCCTTGCCGCAGGCCAGGATGCGGGCGATGGCGCCGTCGATGGCAGCGCGCACCCGGGGGTGGTGGATGTCGCCGGCCACACCCAGGCTGGCCGACAGGTCGGCCGGGCCGATGAATACGCCGTCGACGCCGTCCACGCCTGCGATCTCCTCCAGGCGCTCCAGGGCCTCGCCGGTTTCGATCTGCACCAACACGCACAGTTCGTCAGCCGCCTGCGCCACATAGCGGCTGTCGCGACCGAAGCGCGAGGCGCGCATGGTGCCGCCCATCCCGCGCACGCCCTGCGGCGGGTAGCGGGTGGCGGCGACCGCGGCCGACGCCTCGTCGCGGTTCTGCACGAAGGGCAGCAGCAGACTCTGCGCGCCGATGTCCAGGTACTGCTTGATCATCACCGTGTCGTTCCACGGCGGCCGCACCACGGCGGACGACGGCCGGACGTGTTCGGCGGCCAGGGCCTGGAGTTGCTGCTGCATCAGGTTCGGATCGCTCGCGGTGTGCTCGGTGTCGAGCATCAGCCAGTCGAAACCGGCGCCGGCGAGCAACTCGGTGACATAAGGGAAGGGCAGGGTGGACCAAAGTCCTATCTGCGGCTGACGGCGGGCGAGCGCCCGCTTGAAGAGGTTGGGTGCCGGCATGCAGGGCTTTCCGTGAAAAGTGGGGGTGATCGGCTTCAGTCGATGCTGACGTTGCCGGTCTTGATGACCTTGGCCATCGTGTCGTAGTCGGACTTCAGCCGGGCCTCAAATTCCGCGGGCGTGGAGCTCAGGATTTCGCTGCCCTGTTCCTCTTGCGGCTTGCGAAATTCGGGCGAGCGCAGGATGGCCTGCATCTCGCGCACCAGTCGGTCGACCATCGGCTGCGGCGTGCCCTTGCGCACCAGCATGCCGCTCCAGGCGATCTGCACCACGCCCGGGGCACCGGCCTCGGCCATGGTGGGAACGTCCGGCACCAGCGGCGAGCGTTTTGTGTCGGCAACGGCCAGGATGCGCACCTTGCCGGCTTTTTGATAGGCGAGCACCGCCGAAAGGTTGTGGAACATCATCGGGATCTGCCCAGCGATGACGTCGTTCAGCGCGGCCGGGCCGCCCTTGTACGGCACATGGGTCAGCCGGGTGCCGGTCTGCGCCTCGAACTGCACGCCGGTCAGGTGCATGGTGTTGCCATTGCCGGCTGAGCCGAAGTTGAGCTCGCCCGGCCGGGCCTTCGCCGCGGCGATGACGTCGGCGACCGAGCGGTAGGGTGTCTGAGCGCCCACGATCAGCACGTTCGGCGTCTGGTTGGTCAGCGTCAGCGGCTGCAAATCGTTCAACGGAGCAAAGCCGGCCGACTTGTAGAGATGCGGGTTGACCGCCAGCGTGCTGATCGAGCCGAAAAAGACGGTGTAGCCGTCTGCAGGCTGGTTGCGCGCCACATAGGCAGCGGCAATGTTGCCGTTGGCGCCGGGGCGGTTGTCGATTACCACCGGTTGGCCGAGGCGCTGCGCCAGCGCCTGGCCGAACGGCCGGGCTACCGCGTCGGCGGCGCCGCCCGGCGGCTGGGGGACAACGATCGTGATCGAGCGCTCCGGGTAGTCGGCGGCCATGGCCGAAGGGATAGTGGCGGCGCCGAGCAGTGCGGCGGCCACCACCTTTGTCAAAGCGGGGTGAGAGGTCATGTCGGTCTCCTTTTTCATCGGCGCTGGCGCGAGCAGGGTACCGGTTCCATTTTTTAAAATGAAACCGGTATCATTTTTCGAGGAGTATATTTCTGCGTCGACGAGCGTCAACCCGTTTGCCTCGTCGCTAACCCTGACGCATGACTAGTCCTCCCTCCGATTCCACCCCCGGCAAGGCCACGGTGCCACTGCCCGAGACCATGTCCGGCAGGGGTCCGCGTCGCAAACTGGGCAGGCTCACCATCCACGACGTGGCGGCGCTGGCGGGGGTGTCGTCGGTGACCGCATCGCGCTATTTCAACGACCCGGGCCGGGTGTCGGACAAGCTGCGCGACAAACTTGCCGCCGTGATCCACGACACCGGCTACATGCCTAGCCAGGTGGCACGCCGGCTGGCGTCCTCGCAGGGCGGCCTGGTGGGCGCGGTGATGCAGAACGTCGCCAGCCCCACCTTCGCGCCGCTGGTGCGTGGCATGGGCGACGCCCTGGAGCGGCACGGCCTGCAACTGCTGCTCGCCAACAGCGACTATTCCATTGCCTCCGAGGAACGAGCCATCCGCGCTTTTCTGGGCTGGCATCCCAGCGGACTGATCCTTACCCGGGCCGACCATTCCGAGGCGTCGGATGCGCTGCTGGCGCAGATGCGCATTCCGGTGGTCGAAGCCTGGGAGGTGGTCGAGGGCCGGCCGTTCCACCAAGTCGGTTTCTCGCAACAGGAGGTCGGCCGCCTGCTGACCCGACATTTTCTGGCGCAGGGCGTGCGCCGTATCCGCTTCGCGCTAAACGCGCGCCGGGACGACACCCGCGCAGCCCGCCGGGCCGAGGGTTATGTGCAGACGATGCAGGCGGCAGGTCTGGTTCCCGAGGTGGTGGTGTCGGCCGAGAGCGATGACATCCTGGCCGGTGCCGAGCACGCCAAGCGTCTGTCGAGCGAAACCGACGGCTCCAGGCCGCGGGCGGTGGTCTTCTCC
>JAKONS010000408.1 GCA_022701845.1 Burkholderiaceae bacterium | reverse complement strand
TCAGTCCGCGGTGATGCGGGCGCTGCGGATCACCGCACCCATCGCGTCGGCATCGGCGCGTACCCGGTTGGCCAGGCCCTCCGACGAACTTCCCACCGCGGTCCAGCCCTGCTGGAACAGCTTGGCGCGCATGTCGGGCGTGCGCACGATGTCCGAGAACAGCGCGGACAGCCGGGCGACGATTGGCGCAGGCATGCCGGCGGGCGCCGCCACCGCGTTCCAGATCTCCAGGTTGAAGTTGTCGACGCCCGCTTCGGCCAGGCTGGGAATCTCCGGCACCAGCGCGCTGCGGTTGCCGGCGGTGACACCGATGGCGCGCAGCTTGCCGGCCCGCACCTGGGCGGTGGCCAGCGACGGCGGCAGCATCGACAGCTGCAGTTCGCCCGCGATCATCGCGTTGGCCACCTGCGGATAGCCGGGGTAGGGCACATGCAGCGGGTCGATCTTCACCCGGCGCTTGAGCAGCTCCATGCCGACATGGCCGACGGTGCCGACGCCGGGCGAGCCGTAGCTCCACTTGTCGCCGGCAGCGCGCGCCGCCTGGAAGAAGGCGCGGGCGTCGGCGCCTGGCGAGCCCACCGGCGCGGTCAGCACCAGGGGCGATATGCCGATCAGGCTGATCGGTGCGAAATCCTTCAGCGGGTCGTAGGGCAGCCTGGGATTGATCATCTTCACGATGGTCATGTTGCCGTTGATCATCAGCCCGATGGTGTGGTCGTCGGTGGCGCGGGCGACGAACTCGGCCGCGATGTTGCCGCCGGCGCCCACCTTGTTGTCGACGATGACCGGCTGGCCCAGCGCCCGCGACAGCGGTTCGGCCAGGGTGCGGGCAGTGATGTCGGGCGACGACCCGGCGGGAAAGCCGACCACGATATGCACCGGCCGAGTCGGCCAGGCGGCAGCGGTGGATGCGGATGCGGATGCGGGCGATTGGGCCTGGGCCAGCGTGCCGGTGGTGGCGGCCAGGCAGGCGGCCAGCCAGGCGCGACGCGAGGAATATGCGGTCATGTGTGTCTCTGCGGTCTTCCGGCCAAACGCCGTGGGCCGAAAGTGTGCCCGATAAAACGAAAGGGCCGCTCCTTGCGGAACGGCCCTCGGTAGCTGCGCGTGCGGGACGCACGCGGGTCGCGGATCGATCAGGCGTACTCGACCAGCGCTTTCTTCATCTTCTTCATCGCCGCCGATTCGATCTGGCGGATGCGCTCGGCGCTGACATGGTATTCGGCTGCCAGTTCGTGCAGCGTCATGCCGCCCGAGCCGTCGTCGTTCACCTTCAGCCAGCGCTCCTCGACGATGCGCCGGCTGCGGTCGTCCAGCACGTCCAGGGCGGCGGCGATGCCGTCGGTGGACATCACGTCGCGCTGGTGCGCTTCGATCATCGCGGTGGGCTCGTGCGCCGCATCGGCCAGATAGGCGATCGGGCCGAAAGCCTGTTCGCCATCGTCCGACGGTGCCGGGTCGAGCAGCACATCGCCGCCGGCCAGCCGCATCTCCATCTCGGTCACTTCCTCGGGCTTCACGTTGAGGCGGGTGGCCATCGTGTCGACCTGCTCGGCGCTGAGGGTTTCCCGGTGGGTGCCGGACGCGCCGTCGCGTGCGGCGTCGGCCTTGAAGGACTGCTTCATCGACCGCAGGTTGAAGAACAGCTTGCGCTGGCTCTTGGTGGTGGCCACCTTCACCATGCGCCAGTTCTTCAGGATGTATTCGTGGATCTCGGCCTTGATCCAGTACATGGCGTAGCTCACCAGCCGCACGCCCTGCTCGGGGTCGAAGCGCTTGACCGCCTTCATCAGGCCGACGTTGCCTTCCTGGATCAGGTCGCCGTGCGGCAGGCCGTAGCCCAGGTACTGGCGGGAAATGGATACCACCAGGCGCAGGTGCGACATCACCAGGCGGCCGGCAGAATCGACGTTGTTGTCGTTGCGGAGTTCATGTGCATAACGCTGCTCTTCCTCGAGCGTCAGCAGCGGCAGTCGGTTGACTGCCGAAATATAAGCATCGAGGTTGCCCAGGGGCGGCACCATCGACCACGGGTTGGCGGCGGCGACGGTGGTAACGGCTCCATTGGGGTTCATACCGGGGTCCTTTCCTCTTGACAATGCATATTAGCACTCGGTTAGAGAGAGTGCTAAACGCCAAGTTCCCGCGATCTGCTATGGAATTGATAGCGATTCGGCAAACCGATTGGCGAAATTCCGAATGGTGTTACGCAGCCATCCGCAGCAATGAAAAGTTAATGGGATCCGCCGGCCGGCAATGCCGACGAACGCGCCGCACGCTTGTCGGACGCCGTAGACGTCCGGCGCGTCGACCTCAACCCAGCAGCGCCTGCGCGAACTCCCGGGCGCTGAACGTCTCCAGGTCTTCCAGCTTTTCGCCGACGCCGACGAAATACACCGGAATCGGACGCTCCTGTGCGATCGCGGCCAGCACGCCGCCCTTGGCGGTGCCGTCCAGCTTGGTGACGATCAGCCCGGTAAGGCCCAGCGCGTCGTCGAACGCACGCACCTGGGCGAGTGCGTTCTGCCCGGTGTTGCCGTCGATCACCAGCAGGATCTCGTGCGGCGCGGTGCCGTCGGCTTTCTGCACCACCCGCTTGATCTTCTGCAGTTCCTGCATCAGGTGCAGCTGCGTCGGCAGGCGGCCGGCGGTATCGACCAGCACCACGTCCTTGCCGCGGGCCTTGCCGGCGGTGACCGCGTCGAAGCTGACGGCGGCCGGGTCGCCGCCCTGCTGGCCGATGATCTCGACCAGGTTGCGGTCGGCCCATACGCCCAGCTGTTCGCGCGCGGCGGCGCGGAAGGTGTCGGCGGCCGCCAGCAGCACGGTGGCGCCGGCGTCGGCCAGGTGCTTGGTGAGCTTGCCGATGGAAGTCGTCTTGCCGGCGCCGTTCACGCCCGCCACCATGATCACGGTCGGCGTGTGCTGGCCGATCACCAGGCTTTTCTCGAGCGGTGCCAGCAATTCGGCGATGCCCTCGGCCAGCAGCGCCTTGACGGCGGCGGGGTCGGTGGCGCGGTGGTCCTTGACCCGGCGGCGCAGGTCGTCGAGCAGATGCTGGGTGGCCTTCACGCCGGTGTCGGCCATCAGCAGCGCGTCTTCCAGCTCGTCGTACAGGGCGTCGTCGATGCGTGCGGCGATGAAGACCGAGGTGATGCTGCCGCTGGTCTTGCGCAGGCCGCCGCGCAGGCGCTGCATCCAGCCTGCGCGCTCGGCGGGGGAAGGCGCTGGGTCCGGTACGGGCTCCGGCGCGGCAGTCGGGACGGGGGGCGCGACCGGAGCAGGTGCGACCACCGGCGGTCGCGGCGGTACGGGGGCCTGCACCGGCGGCGGGGCCACCGGTGCAGGCGGTCTGACCGGTGGGAGCGAAGCAGGGGGCGGAGGTGCCGGTACGGGCGCCGGTGCCGGCAGGGGTGCCGGCGTCGGTGCGGATGGCGGTATCACCGGCGGAGCGACCGGCGCCGGGGCCACGATCGGCACCACGGCTTTCTGCGGCTCGACTGGTTCTATCGGCTCGTCCGGTTCCTTCGGCTCAACCGGCGCGGGCGCCAGGCCCAGCTGGTTTTTCAGCCAGCCGAGCGCGCCGGACGGCGCAGCCTCCGGGGCGGGAGGGCTGGTGGGCAGGGGTTCCGGCGCGGCAGCCGGCGGCTTCTTCTTGAAAAAACTGAACATGGGCGCGTTCTTAGAATCAACCATTCTATGAAACGACACCCTCACCGCGGCATCGCCGCCCGCGCCGCGTCGCGCGGGCTGATTTCCCTGCTGTCGGCGGCCCTGTGGGCCGGAGCCGTATCGGCCCAGCCCAGCGGCCCCGATACGCCCGCCACGCCCGGCGGCGCGGTAGTGCCCGGCTCGACCGCCGGTCCAGCCGTGCGAGCCGACACGCAGCAGTTCACCCTGTCCAAGGGCATGACGCTGATCGTGCGCACCGACCGCCGCGCACCGACGGCGGTGCACATGCTGTGGGTACGGGCGGGCGGTATCGACGAGGTGGACGGTATCTCCGGCATCGCGCACATGCTCGAGCACATGATGTTCAAAGGCACGCCCACGGTGCCGGTGGGCGAGTTCTCGCGCCGGGTGGCGGCCCTCGGCGGCCGCGAGAACGCCTTCACCACGCGCGACTACACCGGCTACTACCAGCAGGTGCCGTCCGACCGGCTGGCCGACGTGATGAAGCTCGAGGCCGACCGATTCGCCAACAGCAGCTGGGCCGACGGCGAGTTCCTGAAGGAGCGCCAGGTGGTGACCGAGGAGCGGCGCATGCGCACTGACGACAACCCGCGCAATCGCCTGCAGGAACTGCTCGCCGCCCAGGTCTGGACCGCCTCCCCCTACCACCGGCCGGTGATCGGCTGGCCGGGCGATATCGCGGCCTATACCGCCGACGACGTACGCGATTTCTACAAGCGCTGGTACGTGCCCGCCAACGCGGCGGTGGTGGTGGCGGGCGATGTCGACGTGGCGCAGGTGCGGCAGTGGGCCGAACAGTTCTACGGCGTCGTGCCGGCCCGTGCGGTGCCGGCGCGCAAGCCGCGGCCGGAGCCGCCCCAGGTCGGTCAGCGGCGCTTCGATTTCCGGGCGCCGGCCGAGCAGGCCTATGTGGCGCTGGCCTTCCGGGCGCCGGGTCTGGAATCGCTCGCGGCCGATGCGCCGAACGCGGAGGACGCCCTCGCGCTGACCGTGCTGGCCGCCGTGCTCGACGGCTATTCCGGCGCGCGCCTCGACCGCAACGTGGCGCGCGGCGAGCAGCGTCTGGCCGATGCGGTGAGCGCCTCGCATTCGCTGGTGGCGCGGGGCCCGGGCCTGTTCACCCTGAGCGGCGTACCCGCCAAGGGCCGCACCGCGGCCGAGGTGGAGCGGGCCCTGCGCGGCGAGGTCGCGCGCATCGCCCGGGAAGGCGTCGGCGAGGCCGAGCTGCGCCGGGTGAAGACGCAATGGCGTGCCGGCGAGATCTACCAGCGCGACTCGATTTTTTCCCAGGCGCAGGAGCTCGGCAGCAACTGGGTCGAGGGGCTGCCCCTGGATGCCGACCGCCAGCTGCTCGACCGCCTGGAGCGGGTGACGTCGGCGCAGCTGCAGGCGGTGGCCGGCCGCTATTTCGGCGACGAGCAGCTCACCGTCGGCACGCTGGTGCCGCTGCCGCCCGACGCGTCGAAGACACGCCGCGCGACGGCGAGCGACGACGCCCGACCCGGCACTGCAGCCGGTGCCGTGCGATGAATCACGCGACGACGCTTTCCAGGAACCCCATGGTTGCCATCCTCCGATCCCTTCTGGCCGCGACCTTGCTCGCCGCCACCGTGGCCGCGCAGGCCGCCCTGCCGATCCAGCACTGGAGCCGCCCCGATGGCGCACAGGTGTTCTTCGTCGAGAGCCGGGCGGTGCCCATCGTCGATGCGCAGATCGATTTCGATGCCGGCGCACGCCGCGAGCCCCCCGCGCTGGTCGGCCTGGCGGGCGCCACCGCCCGGATGATCGACAAGGGCGTGAAGGCGCATGGCAGCGAGCCGGCGCTCAACGAGAACGCGCTGGACGACGCCTGGTCCGACCTGGGTGCGAGCTTCGGCGCGGGCGCGGGCGACGACCGGTTCAGCTTCTGGCTGCGGTCGCTGTCCGAGCCGGCGTTGCTGGACCGTGCGGCCGACCTGGCGGCGCGCCAGATCGGCGAGCCGTCCTTTCCCGCGCCGGTCTGGCAGGCCGAGCGCCAGCGGGTGGTGGCGGCGTTGCGCGAGGCCGAGACGCGTCCCGGTCTGCCGGCCAGCCGGGCCTTCCAGCGCGCGGTGTTCGGCAGCCATCCCTACGCGCGCCAGACCGAAGAGTCCACCCTGAATGCGGTCACCGTCGCCGCCATGCGTGATTTCCATGCGCGCATGAACCGCTGCGGTGCCAAGGTCAGCATCGTCGGTGCGCTCGACCGCGCGCAGGCCGACGAACTCGCCGGGCGCCTGCTGGCCCGGCTCGGTACCACCGCCTGCACCCCGCAGCCGGCGCTGGCGGCCGTAGCTGCGCTGACCGCGCCACGTGACATCCGGCTGCCGTTCGCCTCGGCGCAGGCGCATGTGCTGATCGGCCAGCCCGGCATCGCCCGCGACGACCCGGACTACTTCGCGCTGACGGTCGGCAACTACATCCTGGGCGGCGGTGGTTTCGCCTCGCGCCTGACCCAACAGGTGCGCGAGGATCGCGGGCTGACCTACGGCGTGTTCTCCAGCTTCGATCCGCAGATGAGCGCGGGCGCCTTCACCGTCTCGCTGCAGACCCGGCCCGACCAGGCGGTGCAGGCGGTCGGGGTGGTACGCGATGTGCTGTCGCGATTCATCGCCGACGGCCCGACCGAGGCCGAGCTGAAGGCCGCGCAGGACAACCTCATCGGCGGTTTTCCGCTGCGCCTGGACAGCAACGCCAAGCTGATCGGCAACGTGTCCAACATCGCCTGGTACGGACTGCCGCTCGACTATCTCGACACCTGGGTCGAGCGGGTGAGAGCGGTGAGCGCCGCCGACATCCGCAAAGCCTTCGCGCGTGTGCTGCAGCCGGACCGGATGGTGACGGTGGTGGTCGGGGGCGCCACGTGAATGCGGCGCTGCCCGCCCGGCGGGGAAAGCCGGCCGCCACGCCGGCGACCCCGGCCCGGCCGGTGAAGCCGCACGGCGGCGCCGGCGAAGTACGCATCGTCGGCGGCCAGTGGAAACGCACGCCGCTGCCGGTTCCGGACCTGCCAGGTCTCAGGCCCACACCCGCGCGCGTGCGTGAAACGCTGTTCAACTGGCTGGGGCAGGAGCTGACTGGCTGGCGCTGCATCGATGCATTCGCCGGCACCGGCGCGCTGGGCCTCGAATGCGCGTCGCGCGGCGCAACCCGGGTGCTGCTCTGCGAGCAGGAGCCACGGCTGGTGGCGGGTTTGAAAGCGCTGTGCGGTCGGCTCGGTGCGACGGCGGTCGAAATCCAGCGCACCGACGGCATCGCGGCCCTGCGTGGCGCGCCCGCGGCCTGGGACCTGATCCTGCTCGATCCGCCCTTCGACGCCGGCTTGTTCGACGCCGCCCTGAAGGCCGCTGCGTCGGCATTGGCGCCGTCGGGTCGTGTGTACCTGGAAGCGCCGGAAACCTGGACGGCCGAACGGCTGGCCGCGCTCGGCTGGGAAGCGGAGCGGCATCTGCGCGCGGGTGTGGTCCACGCCCATCTGCTGCGGCGCTCGGCATAATCCGCCGACATCGCTCAGGACCCCGCTGCATGGCCCCTCTCATCGCTGTCTATCCCGGCACTTTCGATCCGATCACCTTCGGCCACGAGGACGTGGTGCGGCGTGCCAATCAGCTCTTCGGCAAGGTGATCGTCGCGGTGGCGGCCGGCCATCACAAGAAGACGCTCTTCAGCCTCGAAGAGCGGATAGAGATGGTGCGGGAAGCCGTGTCGCCCTACCCGCAGGTGGAGGTGGAGAGTTTCGCCGGTCTGCTGCGCGACTTCGTGGTGGAGCGGGGCGGCAAGGCGATGGTGCGTGGCCTGCGCGCCGTCACCGACTTCGACTACGAGTTCCAGTTGGCCGGAATGAACCGTACGCTGATGCCAGAGGTGGAAACCGTCTTTCTCACCCCCAGCGACAAGTACCAGTTCATCTCCAGCACCTTCGTTCGCGAAATCGCGCAGCTGGGCGGCGAGGTCGAGAAATTCGTCTCCCCGCCGGTATTGCGCCGTCTGCTCACGAAAGTCGGCCGCTGACCGGTCAGGCGGCCGGGTCGTTGACCGGGTGGGGCGCGGCCATCATGTCGAAAGCGTCGTCGACCATCGGAATCGAGACGCTGTCGCTGATCACGTCGTGCACGAAACGCAGTTTGTGCAGGGCGCCCTTCGACAGCGCAAATGGATAGGCGTCATCCTGCCCCAGGCTGCGGTTCAGGCTGTTGAGCATCAACGTGATCGGCACCCATTGCTGCACCAGTTGCTCGAAGTCGGTAACCGCCGAATCGAACGGGTTGCTCACCTGATCGGGACCGTCGGCCGAAATGCCCGGGATCTCCAGCTGGGTGTGATAAGCGGCCGCTGTTTCCAGCAGGTCGATCATGTGCAGATAATGCGCCCAGGTTTCCGCCCAGTCTTCCCAGGGATGCGAGGTGGCATAAGAACTCACGAAATCGGCCTGCCATTCCTCGGGGCTGTGTTTCGCAGCGTAATGCCGCTTCAAGGCTTGCTGGTAATCGAGAGATTCGTCGCCAAAAACCGTGCGGAATGCATCGATACGGTTCTGCTCGCGAATCAACCGATCCCAGTAGAAATGGCCGGACTCGTGGCGCAAATGGCCCAGTAGTGTCCGGTAGGGCTCCCCGAGTTCTACCCTGCGCCGTTCACGCTCGTCGTCGTCGGCTTCGGCGATATTCAAGGTGATCAGGCCCTGGTTATGGCCGGTCATTACCCGAGGGCCTCCGGGTAGATCCGCCAGGAATTCATATACCGGGCCATCCTCGGCGCCGTCACCATCGTCTTTGGACGCCAGTCCCAGGCGGGCCAGGGTGTAGAAAAGTCGGCGCTTCGCCACTTCGATGCGATACCAGCGTTTGCGATTTTCCGGAAACGACAGATCGGGCA
>JAKONS010000396.1 GCA_022701845.1 Burkholderiaceae bacterium | reverse complement strand
AGTTTCTTTGTGCCAGCAAAGAAAGTTACCGCGGGTCTGGGGCGCGCAAGCCCCAGCTCCCACCTCCCAACAGGGAGAAACCTCAAACCAAGCCCACAAAGCAAAGCAAAGCAAGCAAAAGCAAAATTCAAAGAAGAATCGACCGATCCACCCGCTCGATATCCGTCCGCCCACAAAACGCCATAGTCAAATCCAGCTCCCGCTGAATAATCTCCAGCGCCCGCGTCACCCCCGCCTCCCCAAAAGCACCCAACCCATACAAAAACGCCCGCCCGATCAACACCCCCCTCGCCCCCAGCGCCCGAGCCTTCAGCACATCCTGCCCGCTCCGCACCCCCCCATCCATCCACACCTCGATCTCCCGCCCCACCGCCTCGACGATCGAAGGCAGCGCAGAAATCGACGAAGGCGCCCCATCCAGCTGCCGCCCCCCATGGTTGCTGACGATCAGCGCATCCGCCCCGCTCTCCACCGCGAAGCGCGCATCCTCCGCGTCCATCACGCCCTTGATGATCAGCTTGCCCCCCCAGCGCCGCTTGATCCACTCCACGTCGCCCCAGTTCAGCTGCGGGTCGAACTGCTGCGCCGTCCACGACGACAGCGACGACAGGTCGTCCACCCCGTCCACATGGCCGGCGATGTTGCCGAAGGTGCGGCGCGGCGTGCGGGCCATGTTCCAGCACCAGCGTGGCTTGGTGGCCAGGTCGAGCAGATTGCGCAGCGTCGGCCGCGGCGGCGCGCTCAGGCCGTTGACGATGTCCTTGTGGCGCTGGCCCATGATCTGCAGGTCGATGGTGAGCTGCAGCGCGCTCACGTTGGCAGCCTTGGCGCGGTCGATCAGGCGCTCGATGAAACCGCGGTCGCGCATCACGTACAGCTGGAACCAGAACGGGTGCCGGTCGGTGGCGGCGGCCACGTCCTCGATCGAGCAGATGCTCATCGTCGACAAAGTGAACGGCACGCCGAAGGCCTTGGCTGCGCGGGCCGCGTGGATCTCGCCGTCGGCATGCTGCATGCCGGTCAGGCCGGTGGGCGCCAGCGCCACCGGCATGGATACCGGCTGGCCGACCATGGTGCTGCGGGTGCTGCGGTTCTCCATGTTCACCGCCACCCGCTGGCGCAGCAGGATCTTCTGAAAGTCGGCGCTGTTGGCGCGGTAGGTGCTCTCGGTCCAGGAGCCGGAATCCGCATAGTCGTAGAACATGCGCGGCACCCGGCGGCGGGCAATGCGCTGCAGGACGTCGATATGGGTGATCTTGCTGAGGTCGGTCATGGCTGGGGGCAATCAATCAGGAGGTGCGTCGCGAAAGGCATGCTAAGCCGCACACAGAAGACGCGGCCGGTGAACGGCATGAAGAAATTTCCCGACAGCGTCGAAGACTTCACATGCCGCGATCGGGTGGGCCGCTCGCACGACGGCATGGCCCGGCGCAGCCCGGTCGCAGTCAGGTCGGCTGGCGGTGCTCGTCCAGCTGCCGCTCGGCCCGCCGACCGATGTCGGCGGTGTAGAACCGGTAGCGGCTCTTGCCGCCGCGCTTGGCGCTGTACATCGCGGCGTCGGCGCGGCGCGCCAGCAGGTCGAAGGTGTCGCCGTCCTGCGGGAACATCGCCACGCCGACGCTGGTGGTCACCCGCAGCACATGGCCACCGATATCGAAGGGCTCGCCGGCCAGCGCCACCAGCTTGGCGGCCAGCACCTCGGCGGCGGCGCGGCCGGCCACCAGCGGCGCCAGCACCACGAACTCGTCGCCGCCCTGGCGCGACAGCGTGTCCGACGAGCGCAGCGCGGTGGTCATGCGGCGGGCGAACTGCACCAGCACCGCATCGCCGGCGTCGTGGCCGAGCGAATCGTTGATGTCCTTGAAACCGTCCAGGTCGAGATACAGCAGCGCCATCGCCAACCTGTCGCGGGTGGCGCGGGCGATGGCCTGCTGGGCGCGGTCGAACAGCAGCACCCGGTTGGGCAGCCCGGTCAGCGCGTCGTACTGGGCCAGGTGCGCCATGCGCAGCATCATGGCGCGGGTGGCGGTGACGTCGCGCAGCACCATCACCGCACCGGCCGCGCGGCCCTCGCGGTCCAGCACCGGGGTGGCGGTGTCCTCGATGTCGAAGCGCAGTTGGCGGCGGTTGACCAGGCTGGCGCTCTGCGACGGCAGCACGATCCGGTTCTCGCGCAGCGCCTGCGCCACCGACAGGCGCACCGGTTGGTGCAGATCGCCGTCGTGCAGCGGCACGATCTCGCCGACCGGGCGGCCGATCGCCTCGTGCGGCTCGTAGCCGCTCATCTTCTCGGCGGCCGGGTTGAGGTAGGTGACCCGGCCTTCGACGTCGGTGCTGATGACCGCCTCGGCGATCGACGCCAGGGTGACGCGGATGCGCTCCTTCTCCTCGAACAGCCGGTCTTCGGCGGTCTTGCGCTCGCTGATGTCGGTGATCTGGATCAGCACGCCCTGCACCTCGCCGTTGTCGACGTCGGGCACGCAGTCGACCACCACATGGCGGGCCACACCCTGGTCGTCGGTGACCGGCGATTCGAATTCGATGCGCTCGCCCTGCAGCGCCCGGATGAATTTTGCGCGGTGCTCGCCGCTGAGCCGGCGCCCGACGGTGAGGCCGCCGATCGGCTCGCCGTCGTCGAACTTGTCGATGCCGAAGGTCTCGATGTAGCGGCTGTTGGCGAAGCGGATGGTGAGGTGCTTGTCCCAATAGGCCACCATCGCCGGCAGGCTGTCGAGGATGGTGCGCAGGTCGCGTTCGGCGCCGCGCAAACGGTGCGCGGTCTTCTGGCGCGCCTCGAGCTCGCGCAGGAACAGCCAGGAGGTGATCAGGCAGCCCACCATCAGCGTCAGGGTGATGAGCGCCTGGCTCAGGGTGCGCTGGCGCCAGCCGGCATAGGCGGTCTCGGTGGACTGGGCCACGGTGATCGTCAGCGGATAGCGGTCGAACGGCTTGAAGACGAAAAATCGGGTGGCGCCGTCGACCGCCGATTTGGCCTCGAAGTTGTTCTCGCCCGACTGGAAGCGCTTGAAGATCGGGCTGTCGCTGACGGTCTGCACCGGCTGTGCCCGGTCGGGCGGAAAGCGCGACAGCACCACGCCGTCGTTGCGCATCAACACGATGCGGCTGCCGTCGTCGAGGTTGACCGCGTTGAACAGTTCATCGAGGCTGCGCACCTTCAGCTGCAGCGCGACCACGCCGCCGAAGCTGTGGTCCGGCAGATCGATGCGGCGCGACAGCACCACCACCGTCTCGTTGTCCAGGCGCGAGACCAGCGGGCCGTTGATGTCCAGGCCGGGGTCCAGCGTGTCGCGGTGGTGGATGAAATACTGCCGGTCGGCCACCGACAGGCCGTCGATCGCCATGTTCGGCTCGGAGGTCAGGATGACCCGCCCGCCGGCATCGGTCACCACCATGGTCGAGACGCCCGGCACCGATACCGCCTTGTCGAAGATCACCCGCTGCCGCACGCTCGGCGGCAGGGCCATCACATCGGGGTTGGACACCTCGTCGCGCACGCCGAGCATCGAGCGGTCGTAGAAGTCGAGGGTGCGGCGGATGTTCTCCTCGACCGTGTTGGCGAGGTTGGCGTTGTTGTGCCGCATGACCTGCGTCACATCGTGCCGGCCGTCGAGCACCACCATCGCGAA
>JAKONS010000389.1 GCA_022701845.1 Burkholderiaceae bacterium | reverse complement strand
GGCCTAGCCCGTTGCCCGCACCCACCTCCTTGGTGGTGAAGAACGGCTCGAAGACCTTCTGCATGTTCTCGGGTGCGATGCCGCAGCCGTTGTCGATGACGGCGATCGACACCGCCGGCGCACCGTCGGCACCGACGTCCGCCCGCCGCGCCTCGATGCGGAAGTTGCCGCCGGACGGCATCGCGTCCCGTGCGTTGATCGCCAAATTGACCAGCGCGAGTTCCATTTCGGCGGCATCGACGCAGATCGACGGCAGGCCGGGTTCGACGTCGACATCGAGCGCGATGCGGCCGCCCAGCACCGGCGCCAGCAGCGGCGCCACTGCCGCCAGCGCCTGCTCGGGGCCGACCGGCTGCGGCGCCAGCGCCTGCCGGCGGGTGAACGACAGCAGCTGCCGGGTGAGCTGGGTCGCCGAATCGACTGCGCGCTTGATGGAATCGAGCCGCCGGTTGGGGCCGGACTTGACCCCCAGCAGATGGGTGTTGGCGGAGATCACCATCAGGGCGTTGTTGAACTCGTGCGCCACCCCACCGGCCACCCGGCCCAGGGCCTCCAGCTTCTGCGCCTGGATCAGCGCTTCCTCGGCCTTGCGGCGCGAGGTGGTCTGGATGGCGAGCTGGCGCGCCGCATCCGCCGCCAGCCGGGCCCGGCGCGCCGCGGTGCGGATGGCGAACCAGAAGGCCAGCGACGGCGCCACGCCGAAGGCCAGCAGCACCGCGCTGTCCTTCCAGAGCGCCATGCGCAGCGCGGTGATGCTCATGCCCGCACCCACGTAGAGCGGATAGGCCTCGGACACCCGGCGGTAGGAGATCAGGCGCTGCTCGCCGTCGGAAGAAGTACCGGTGAGCGTGCCGACCTCGTGTCCGGACAGGATCTGGTGCATCAGCGGGATGTCGGCGCCCATGCGCGCGGCACCCGGCGTGGGCGAGGGCCAGCGCGCATAGATATGCCCCTCGCGGTTGAACATCGCCACCGCCAGCCCCGGCTCGCTGGCCGCCAGGTCCGAATAGAACTGGCGCAAATAGGAGGTGGCCAGGCCGATGTTGATGACCCCGCCCAGGCCGCCGTCCGGTCCGGGGAAACCCACGCTGAAATCGATGCTCTCGTCGCCGGCGCCGTGGCCGGCCACCGGGTTCGACATGTGCCGCATGCCGGGGCCGGCGTCGTGCAGGCGGAAGTACTGGCGGTCGGCCATGTCGAGCGCCTGCACCGGATAGACGCTGCTGCTGGCCAGCAGCTTGCCGTCCGGCCCGAGGATCCAGACGGTGCGGATCTGCGACTGGTTGCGGGTGAGTTCACGCAGCGAGGCATGCAGCGCCGCCTCGTGCGCCTTCAGATCGGCTGCCGACCGGCCCCGCACCAGGTCGTTGACCCGGTCCTGCAGGGCTTCCGAAATCACCAGCACCTTGGACGCATGCTCGTTGGCCACCCGCAGCGAGCGGTCAACCTTCTGCGAGAACTCCGCCTGGGAGGCGACATAGCGGTACACGCCGAACGCCAGCCCGACCAGCAGCGGAATCGCCAGGCTCAATATGCCGAACGCCCGCAGGCTGCGGAGCTGATGGTCGGTGTCGCGCGTGGGCATGGAAAAACGGACGGAAGTGGGCGCGGGCGCGGCAGTGGTCCGTCAGTATAAAAGCCAGCCGCCACCGCGCAGCCACGGCCGGCCCGCGCGGGCGCGCGACTCAGCTGGCAGCGGGGGCCGTGTCGGCCGGACCGGGCTCGTCCAGCACACGGCGCACGGTTCGCGCCAGGTCGGACAGCCGGTACGGCTTCTTCAGGATCTCGTGCTTGACCCGTGCGTCGGTCTCGACGCCGGCGCCCTCGTCCGCTGCCGCATAGCCGGTGGTCAGGATCACCTTCAGCGCCGGCAGCCGGTTCTGCATCTCGCGCGCCAGCACGAAACCGTTGATGCCGCCCGGCATGATGATGTCGGAGAACAACAGATCGGGCGTGCGATCGAGCGTGCCGCTGTCGAGCTTCTCGAGCGCCTCGCGCGCGCTGTTGGCGACGAAGACGGTGTAGCCGAGGCCCTCGAGCATGTCGCGCGACAGCTCGGCCACCTCGTAGCGGTCGTCCACCACGAAGATCGCCTCGGTACCGCCCTCGTCGGGCTCGCGCAGCCGTACCGCGTTCTCGACCGGTGTCGCCTCTTCCGAGGCCGGGAAGAACATGCGCACCGTGGTGCCGCTGCCCACCTCGGAATAGATCTGCGCCGCGCCGCCCGACTGCTTGGCGAAGCCGTACACCATCGACAGGCCGAGACCGGTGCCCTTGCCCTCTTCCTTGGTGGTGAAGAACGGGTTCATCACATGGGCCAGGATGTCCGGCGGAATGCCGCAGCCGCTGTCGGTGATGGAGATCGCCACATAGTTGCCGGGTGCCAGTTCGCGGTATTGCGGACTGTCGGACTCGTCGATCGTCTGCTGGTGCGTCTTGATGGTGACGGTGCCGCCGTCGGGCATGGCATCACGGGCGTTGACTAGCAAATTCAGCACCGCCAGCTCCAGCTGCACCGGATCCAGCCGGCAGTTCTGCAGGTCGGGCGCCAGCACCCGGTTCAGGGTGACGGTGTCGGTGAAGGTGCGCTCGACCAGGCCGGTGAGGTTGCGCACCACGGTATTCAGGTTCACCACCCGGCCTTCGAGCCGCTGCTTGCGCGAGAACGCGAGCAGGTGCTGCGTCAGGGTGGAGGCCTTGGTGATGGCGCTGCGGATGTTGTTGCCGATGCGCTCCACCCGCTCCGGCGTGGCGGAACCGCGCCGCACGCCGGCCAGCAGCAGGTCGACATGGCCGGACATCACCTGCAGCAGGTTGTTGAAATCGTGCGAGATGCCGCCGGTGAGCTGCCCCAGGGCCTCCATCTTCTGCGCCTGCGCCAGGCTTTCCTCGGCGTCGCGGCGGCGGCTCACGTCGAGCTGGGAGGCGAAATGGAAAACGAGTTCCTTGTTCTGGTTGTAGACCGGCGATATGAACAGGGCGTTCCAGAAGCTGGAGCCGTCCTTGCGGTAGTTGAGGATCTCCACCGTGATCTCGCGCTTGCGCGCCACCGCGTCGCGGATGGCCGCCACCGTCGACCGGTCGGTTTCCGGGCCCTGCAGGAAACGGCAGTTGCGGCCGATGATTTCTTCTTCCTCGTAGCCGCTCATCGAGAGAAAGGCGCGGTTGGTGAAGACGATCGGGTTGTCGGGCTGCCGCGGGTCGGTCACCAGCATCGGCATGCGGGTGGTCTCGATCGCCGCGAAGAAGATGTCGTCGCGGTTGTGCTTGAGGGCCTCGTTCAGCGAGCCCTTGAGCGAGAGTTCGGGCGCCAGGGTGCCGCGGACTGGGGGTTTCTCGTCGCTTGCCATAGTCTTCGTCTGCGTCGACCGGCGGTCGCCTTAGCCAGGGGAAAACGGATCGTAACGGAAACACCTGTGTTTTTTGACATACCGTTATGGCGCTCGGATGGCGGTGTCCGGTGGCTCGCGCGGCTCGCCGTTCTTACCCGGTGAGCTGGATCACCACCGCCACCAGGCGCAGCAGCAGCACGGCGATGCGCAGCCAGTTCCAGTAACGGTCGGCAGCGGGCGGAGGCCGGGAAAAGCGGGTGATCCAGCGTCGGAGATGGTGGATGAGGCGGTCAAGGTGCATGCGCCATTCTGGCAAAAGACTGTATTTTTATACAGTCTTTTTTTGGTCTTCGAAGCGTATGTTGGCATGACGTTGGACTGGTGTTCAAGGCCATAGGCCCGCAGTGATTCGGCCGATTTCCTACAGGCAGCCGCCTCCGATGCCGGACGCCGGCGCACGGCTCCCACCGCCAAGCTCTTCGCATGACCCAACAGCCCTGGCGCGATTCCGTTCCACCACCCCAACCCACCCGCCACCGTATCCGCGCCAGGCAAGACTTCGAGGATTCCGAGATCTGTGCACGCATCGAATCGACAGCGCCTGCCGTCGAACGACGTACCTCGGTTCGATCGGTGCATCCGTTGCATGCGCCCCGGACCGGCCGTGTTCCGCAGCGTGGAGCCGCCGCAGTTCTGCCTTTCGCGCCTACCGTCGCGCACGCCGTCCCGGAAGAGTCCGCTGCGAACCGGTCGGCCCACATGCCGGGGGCCGAAGCGGCACTACAGCCTTCCCCACGATCGAACAACTGGGTGCTGAGCACTGCCGCCGTGCTGACCGTCTGCGGCTTGCTCACGGTGTGGTGGATGAACGCCGGCTTCTGACGACGCCGACCGGTCGCGGCGGGCTTCAGCCGACGTTCGCCACCCCGGTATCGCTGCTGGCGGCGACCTCGGCCCAGATTTCGCGCAGCACCTGCGCCGCGTCGTGGTTCGTCTCCTGCACCCGCGGCCTCAACCGGGTCTCCACCAGCGACAGATGCGACCGCATCGCCTTGGCCGCGCCGGCGCTGTCTCCGCGGATCAGCGCGCTGAAGATGTCGCGATGTTCATCGCAGGCGCACTGCGCGGCACCGGCGGCCTCGTAGGCGGCAACCAGCATCGAGGTGCGGCTGACCAGTTCCTGCATCTGCTGCACCAGGTAGTGGTTGCCGGTGGCGGCGGCCAGCACCGTATGGAACTCGGCCGACAAGCGCACCGACTCCGCCCGGTCGCCGGCCGCCACCGCCTCGGTCTCGCGCTGCAGGTGCCGCTCGAGCCGCTGCGCTTCGGCCGGCGCCAGGGTGGGCGCCAGGTGGCTGACGATGCCGGTTTCGACGATGCGTCGCGCCTCGTAGATCTCCCGGGCCTGCTCCAGCGACGGCGCGGCCACGAAAGCGCCCCGGTTGGGCACCAGCTCGATCAGCCGGTTGGTGCCCAGGCGCTGCAATATCTTGCGAATGCGCTCCCGGCTGATGCCGAACACCTCGGCCAGGGCCGATTCGCGCAGCGGCGTGCCCGGCGTCAGGCGGCCCGCCAGCAGGGCGCGCGACACGGTGGTGTAGACGGTTTCCTCGATATCTCTCATGCGCTCGGATGTTCTCTGGCGGGGTCTGCGACCGCGGCGAGCCAGTGGCGCGCGATGGTCTCGCGGGACACCACCCAGCCGCCGCCCTGGGCTGCGATATGCGCCAGGATACGTTCCAGCGCGCCGATGCGCCCGGGCCGGCCGATCATGCGCAGGTGCAAGCCGATCGACAGCATGCGCGGCTGGTCGGCGCCCTCGCGCCACAGCCAGTCGTAGGCGGCGCAGACATAGTTCGCGAAATCGTCGCCGGTGCCGAAGCGCTGGGTGTTCTGGAACTGCATGTCGTTGGTGTCGAACGCATAGGGCAGCACCAGGTGCGGCCGGCCGGCGGCTTCGACCAGGTAGGGCGTGTCGTCGTTGTAGGCGTCGCTGTCGTAGAGGAAACCGCGCTCGGCCAGCAGGCGCCGGGTGTGCGGCGTGGCGTTGGAGCGGGTGTGCCAGCCCACCGGCGGCCGGCCGACCGCCGCGGCGATGGCGTCGCGGGTGCGCTCGATGGCGGCGGCTTCCTGCGTGGGGGTGAGGTCGGTGCTCTTTTCCCAGCGCCAGCCGTGCGCCGATACCTCGTGGCCCTGCCCGGCCGCGTGGCGCGCCAGCCACGGCGAGCGCTCCACCGCCCGGCCGCAGGCGCTCAGGGTGTACTGCCCGCCGTGCGCGGCGAACAATCTGGCGATGCGCCAGTAGGCCACCCGGGTGCCGTATTCGAAATGGCTGTCGATGCAGCGGTCGGGCACCGGCTGCGGGTCGATCACCTCGTAGATGCCTTCGTTGCGGCTGTCGCCGTCGGTCATCGAGAACTCGGCGCCCTCCTCGAAGTTGACGACGAACGACACCGCCACCCGGGCGCCGCCGGGCCAGCGCACGGCCGGCGGATGTTCGCCGTAGCCGATGAAGTCGCGGGGGTCGGCCGCGGCAGCGGCGGCTACGGGCGGGAAGGCGGAAAGGCTGGAATGCATGGTCAGAACTGGGCCAGACGCCGCATGCCCACCAGCCGCTCGGCGATGAACAGCACGACGACCGCCAGCAGGATGAGGCAGGTGGAAATGGCGGCGATGGTCGGGTCGGGCGACTCTTCGAGGTAATGCAGGATCTCGATCGGCAGCGTCTTGTTGCGTGCGTCGGTGAGGAAGATCGAGATCGGATAGTTGTCCATCGACGCCAGGAAGGCGAACAGCCCGGAGGTCATGAAGGCAGGCGCCAGCGCCGGCACCATCACCTGCAGCAGGGCCTTGCGGCGCGACAGGCCGAGGGTCTGCGCCGCCTCGATCAAACGCATGTCGAACAGCGCCAGGCTGGCGTGCACCGTGCGCGTCACATAGGGCAGCGTGATGACGATGTGGCCCACCAGCAGCGCCCAGAAGACGTCGGTGATGCCGAGCGCGCGCAGCGCCTGCAGCAGCGCCACGCCGATCACCAGCCCCGGCATCAGCAGCGGCGACACCAGGAACGCCAGCAGCGCCTCGCGCCCCCGGAAGCGGCCCTGCTCGATGGCGATGGCGCACAGCGTGCCCAGCACCAGCGCGGCCACCGTGGCCAGCGCCGCCACCGCCACCGACAGGGTGAGGGTGGCGCCCAGGCCGTCCTTGCGCAGCATCGACTCGTACCAGCGCCACGACCAGTCGCCCGACGGCAGGTTGAACACCGACGAGTTGCTGAACGACACCAGCGCCACCACCACCAGCGGCGCCAGCATGAAGACGGCGGTGGCCGCCAGCAGCAGGCCGCCGGCCCAGCGGTGCATCGACAGCTTCTTTCTCATGCGGTGGCTCCGGTGGGCTGCACACGCGCCTGCAGCCGGCGGGTGAGCCAAGTGCTGCCGACGACGATGACGACCGCGATCGCCAGCAGCACCACCGCCAGCGTCGAGCCGGACTGCCGGTCGCGCATGAACAGGTAGGCGCGCGCCATCAGGGCCGGCAGGGTTTGATAGCGGTCGCCGATCAGCAGCGCCGGAATCACGTACATCGACACCGCCATCGAAAAAACGAAAGCGCAGCCGGTGACCACGCCCGGCAGCGACAGCGGCCAGGTCACCGTGCGCAGGGTGTAGAACGGCCGCCCGCCCAGGGTGGCCGCGGCTTCGGCCAGGCGCGAGTCGATCTGCCGGGCCACGGTGAAGATCGGCAGCACCATGAAGGGCAGAAACACATGCACCGCGGCGACGATCAGCCCGCGTTCGTTGAACAGCAGCTTGACCGGCTCGTCGACCAGGCCCGCGGCCATCAGCGCCTGGTTCACCAGGCCGTTGCTGCGCAGCAGGATGGTCCAGGCGAAGCTCTTGACGATCACCCCCACCGACAGCGGCAGGATCAGCGCCAGGAACATCAGCCCCTGCACCGCTACCGGCGCGCGCGCCATCGCGAAGGCCACCGGGTAGCCGATGAGCAGGCAGATCGCCGTCACCAGGCAGGCGATCTTCAGCGTGTTCCACACCACCTGGGCGTTGAACGCGTCCGAGAAGAACGCGGTATAGCCCTGCAGGCCGAAGCGGCCCTCGGCGTCCTGGAAGCTGGTGGCCAGCAGGATCGCCAGCGGCAGCGCGAAGGCCAGCGCCAGGTAGCCGGCGCCGGGCACGGCCAGCCAGGCGACGCGGTCGGGCCGCGCGGCGCCAGTCGGCGCGACGGGGGCCGGCAGCGCGGGGAGTGATGACGACGGCATCGCGATCGCTCCTTCAAACGCCGGCCGGCACGGCGAGGGCCGCTGCCCGGGGCGGCGCCGGCTC
The DNA here is from genome assembly GCA_022701845.1 of Burkholderiaceae bacterium. The sequence continues at coordinate 3,669 of JAKONS010000389.1, read as the reverse complement.
TTCCACCGCGAACACCAGCGTGTCGGCCACCGGCCACGACAGCGCCATGCGCTGCCCCGGCTGCGGCGCGGCACCGGCGTGCGCGGGCATCTCCACCGGCAGCGGCGCGGCGTCGCCCGGCAGGTCGAAATACACCAGCCGGTTGGCGCCGCGGTACACCGTCTGGCCGACCGGCAGCCACAGCCGGTTCATGCCGCCGGTCGCCGGCGCATCGTCGGTCGACAGGCCGATCAGCTCCGGCCGCACACCCACCAGCACCGGCGTGCCGGCCGGCAGCCGGGCATCGGCCGGCGCGCGCAGCGTGCCGCAGGCGGTGGCGATGGCCAGCAGGCCGTGCTCGCCGCCGATCACCCGCCCCGGCAGCTGCGCGGACAGGCCGACGAAATTCAGCGCGAACGGGGTGCGGGGCCGTGCATAGATCGCCTCGGGCGTGTTGAGCTGCTCGATCCGGCCGCGGTTCATCACCGCCACCCGGTCGGACATCACCAGCGCCTCGTCCTGGTCGTGGGTGACGAAGATGGCGGTCATGCCGGCGTCGCGCAGCATCTGGCGCAGCTCGATCTGCATCGTCTCGCGCAGCTTGCGGTCGAGCGCCGACAGCGGCTCGTCGAGCAGCACCAGGCGCGGCCGGGTGGCGATGGCGCGCGCCACCGCCACCCGCTGCTGCTGGCCGCCCGACAGCGCCGAGATCGGCCGGTCGGCCAGCGCCTGCAGCTGCACCGAGGCCAGCGCCGCCTGCACCCCGGCGGCGATCTCGCCGCGCGGCGTGCCGCGCGCCTTCAGGCCGAAGGCGATGTTCTCGCCGACGGTGAGGTGCGGGAACAGCGCATAGCTCTGGAACACCACGCCGATGTTGCGCCGGTGCGCCGGCAGCGCGGTCATGTCGACGCCGCCCACCGTCACCCGGCCGGCGTCGCAGTCCGACAGGCCGGCGACGATGCGCAGCAGCGTGGTCTTGCCGCAGCCCGAGGGCCCCAGCAGGGAGACGAATTCGCCGGAGGCGATCGACAGGTCGAGCCCGTCGACCACCGGCTGGGCGCCGTAGCGCTTGACGATGCCCTGGAGTTGCAATGCGCTCATGTGGTGTCAGTCGCTTTCGGGGAATGCGTAGTCGTCGTAGAAAGCCGCGACATGCGGCAGGGTCGCGGCGGCCAGCCAGCGGCGCTTTTCCTCTGCCGCGGTCAGCGGGCGGGCCAGCGCCTCGGCGATCTCCGCCAGCACCGCGTCGCGGTCGACATGCAGGAAGCGGCCGCCGCGGTAGACCGCCTCGCCGCCGATGTAGACGGTGTCGACATGTTCCTTGCGGGCCCGCTGCAGCAGCGCGTCGAGCGGCGCCACCGCGCTGTCCTGGTAGGGCCAGGTGGCGGCATGCAGGTCGAAGGCCACCGCGTCGAAGCACATGCCCGGCGCCAGCCGGCCGATCCGGCCGCGGAACGGTGTGGTGGCCGCGCCGTGTTCGGTGGCCATGCGCAGCACCTGCCCGGTCGAGGGCACGTCGGCCGGCTCGAAACCCGGCCGGCGGTGCAGGCGCAGCGCCAGCCGCATCTCCTGCAGCATGTCGCGGTCGTCGTTCAGGCCGGCCTCGTCGATGCCCAGCGCCACCGTCACCCCGGCGCGCGCCAGCGCCATCAGGGGCGCGGTGCCGCTGCGCAGGCGCAGGTTGGAGCTGCAGTTGTGGCAGACGCAGGTGCCGCTGTGGGCCAGCAGGTCGATGTCGCCCGGATCCAGCCACACCGCGTGGCCCAGCGTCAGGTCGGGGCCGAGCAGGCCGAGGCGGTGCAGATGCGCCACCGCGCCCATGCCGGTGCGCCGCCGCGCGTATTCGCGCTGGAAACCGGTCTCCAGCAGGTGCAGGTGCATCGGCACGCCGTCGGCGCGGGCGCGGGCGGCCACGGTGCACAGGCCGTCGTCGGTCATCCAGTGCAGGTTGGCCGGCGCCAGCTGGATGCCCAGCAGATCGCTGTCGCGGGTGTCGTCGCGCAGGCGTTCGTACAGCGCCAGCTGCTCGGCGAGCGGCCGGGTCGACAGCGCCAGCTGCGCCGCCAGCGCGGTGCCCACCTCGGCCGGCAGGCTGGCGCAGAAGGCCGCGTCGTCGCCGTAGACGATGCGGTTCTGCTCCCGCAGCGAATAGGCGAACGAGGCCCGCATGCCGACCGCGCGGTAGGCGTCGAGCACCCGGGTGCAGCCGGCGTGCATCTGCTCCGGCCCGCCCGCGAAGCGCGGGTGCAGGTGCTGCACGCAGGTGATGCCCGAGGCGATCATGTCGAAGGCGCCGTAGAGCGTGTCGAGGTAGGGATCGACATCGCGCGCCGCCAGCCGGCTGGCGAACCACAGCTCCAGCGGCAGGTCGGGCGAGCCGAGCGCCAGCGGCGTCAGGCCGACATGGTGGTGGGCGTCGACGAAGCCCGGCAGCAGCATGTGGCGCGGGTGCCGCGCCACCGGCGCGTCCGGATAGCGGGCAGCCAGCGCGGCGAAGCCGTCCACCGCCAGCACCCGGCCGCCGGCATGCGCCACCGCCGCGTCAGCCAGCACCTCGGGCTCGCCTGCCGCCGACACGCCGGTGACCACCCAGGGCGCGCGGACGATCCGCACCTCGTTGCGCTGCGCATCCATCGTGCCGCTCCGGCTCAGATCGCCATCTCGCGGTCCCAGCGCTCGACCCAGCTCTTGCGGTTCTCGGCGATGTAGGCCCAGTCGGGCATCAGAATCGTGCCCTTGGGCACGCCCGCCGGCGCGGCGACCCCGGCATTGGTGGGCAGCGCCAGCGAGATGTCGGCGATCTGCTTCTGCCAGGCGCCCAGCATGGCTTCGATGAAGGCGTTGGCCAGGGCCGGCTCGGGGCAGTTCTTCACCTTGGCGATGCCGTTGGGCATCGACATGCCGCCTTCCCTGGGCAGCACGAAATCGATCGGCGCGCCCTTGGATTTACGGTCGAAGGCGTTGTAGCCGATCATCCCGGCGATGGCGGTGGCCTCGCCCTGCTCCAGCAGGTTGAGCGCCTGCGGCAGCTGGGTGTAGACGGTCAGCAGGTTGGGCTTGAGCGCCTTCAGCTTGCGGAAGGCGGCATCGGGCTGGTACTGGGCTTCCTTCAACGGCTTGCCGGTTTCCAGCATCGCCGCCACCAGGAACATCGACAGGCCCTCGGTGTTCTGCAGCGACGGGATCACCAGCTTGCCCTTGAAGCCCGGCTCCCACAGCGCCGCATAGCTCGGCACCTGCTTGAGCTTGCCGGTGTTGAAGGCCACGCCGGTCATCGACTGCATGTAGTTGGCCCACATGCCGTCCATGTGCACCGTGCCGGGCTTGAGCTTCGCCAGGCTGGGGATGTCGGCAGCGGTGAGCTTTTCCAGCACGCCTTCCTTGACCGCCGGGATCATCACCGGATCGTCCATCAGCACCACCGACATGTACGGCTTGGCGCGGTTGCTGACCATCTTCTCCAGGTTCACCAGCGACCGGGTGCCCTCGAACAGCACCTTGCAGCCGGTCTGCTTCTCGAACACCGGAATCAGCGGATCGAGAAACGCCTTGTGGCTGCCGGCGCCGCCCACCACGATCTCCTTGCCGCGGCCCTGGGCCAGCGCCCAGTGCGGCACCGCCAGGCCGCCGGCCGAGGCGAGGGACGCCGCGCCGAGGGCGAAACCGCGGCGGGTCCATCCGTTTGCTGCT
>JAKONS010000338.1 GCA_022701845.1 Burkholderiaceae bacterium | reverse complement strand
TCGCGCAGCGATCCGGCATCGGTGGCCACCACCCGCAGCAGCTGTCCGCTCTGCATGTCCGCCAGCGCCTTCTTGGCCTTGAGGATGGGCAGCGGACAGTTCAGTCCGCGGGTGTCGATTTCCTTGTTCACTTCCATGGGGCTTTCCTTCGCATCCGGAGATTCTAGGTGGCGGGCGTGGCCGGCGCGATGCTCGGCCATTCGCGGTAGCGCGGCTCGATGCCGCGGCTGCGCAGCCACTGGGCCAGCGCATGGCCGGTGCCGGCGGGCCAGCACCAGATATCGGCGGGATCCTGCAGGCGATAGTCGGCCAGCTCCGGCGACAGGCGCACCTCGCCGTCGGCCACCACGTGGTAGCAGATCAGCACCTCGTTGCGCTTCTGGAAATCCCACACGCCGAGCAGCGTGACCGCGCTGGTCACCAGGCCGGTTTCTTCCCGCACCTCGCGCGAAATGCCTTCCTCGGGCGACTCGCCGGCCTCCATGAAGCCGGTGATCAGCGCGTACATCTCGGGGTTGGGCCAGGCCGCGTTGCGGGCCAGCAGCACCTGGCCGCGGTACTCGACCACCGCGGCCAGCACCGGCGTCGGGTTGTTCCAGTGGGTCCAGCCGCAGGACGGGCAGCGCAGGCGCACGGTCTCGCCGCTGTCTTCCAGGGCCGCGATCTGCGCCAGGGCGGCGGTGCATCGCGGGCAGAATTTGAAGTCTGGCGACGACATCGGCGCGCTCACGCCGGAAACACGCCGGTCGACAGATAGCGGTCGCCCCGGTCGCAGACGATGAAGACGATGGTCGCGTTCTGCTCGCGCTGCGCGATCTGCTGGGCGACCCAGCAGGCGCCGGCTGCCGAGATGCCGGCGAAGATGCCCTCCTCGCGCGCCAGGCGGCGGCACATGTGCTCGGCATCGGCCTGGCTGACGTTCACCATCTCGTCGACCAGCGAGGCATCGTGGATGGCAGGCATGTACTCGGCCGGCCACTTGCGAATGCCCGGAATCCGCGAGCCTTCGGCCGGCTGCGCACCGATGATCTGCACCGACGGCTTCTTTTCCTTCAGATAGCGGGCGACGCCGGTGATGGTGCCGGTGGTGCCCATCGCGCTCACGAAATGGGTGACATGGCCGTGCGTCTGCTCCCAGATCTCGGGGCCGGTCGTCTCGAAATGGATGCGCGGGTTGTCGGTGTTGGCGAACTGGTCGAGCACCCGGCCCTTGCCGTCGCGCTGCATCTGTTCGGCCAGGTCGCGGGCGTATTCCATGCCGCCGCTCTTCGGGGTGAGGATGAATTCCGCGCCGAAGGCCTTCATCGTCTGCGCGCGTTCCACCGACAGGTCCTCCGGCATGATCAGCACCATCCGGTAGCCCCGGATCGCCGCCGCCATCGCCAGCGCGATGCCGGTGTTACCCGAGGTGGCTTCGATCAGGGTGTCGCCCGGGCGGATGTCGCCGCGCTCCTCGGCACGCCGGATCATCGACAGGGCCGGCCGGTCCTTGACCGAGCCCGCCGGGTTGTTGCCTTCGAGCTTGCCCAGCACTACGTTGCCCGCCACCGCCGCTTCCGCGGCCCCGATGCGCTGCAGCGCGACCAAGGGCGTGTTGCCGATCGTGTCTTCTATGGTGGGATATTTCATGACACCACTGTGCCATAATTTAAGGCTTCGTTCTTAGCGTCGCCCGGGTGGTGAAATTGGTAGACGCAGGGGACTCAAAATCCCCCGCCGCAAGGCGTGCCGGTTCGATTCCGGCCCCGGGCACCACGATCGCACGCTCGATGCATCGATAGCAGCTACCGACACCAGGCATGTCGTAGCCGCAGCGCCTTCCGCCGTGCCTGCCACGGCACCCGCAAAACGTCCGATGGCCAGGGGCATCTCCTAAGATGCATTTCCCCTCCTACCGGAAACGCCCATGGCCTCCCTGCTGACACTCCTGCACCGCGCCACTGTCGTGGCCGTCTTATCCTTCGCGAGCGTCGCCATGGCGCAGGGAACGACGTCCTATCCCACCAGGCCGGTGCGCATCATCGTGCCGTTCCCGCCCGGCGGACCGTCGGATGTGCTGGCGCGCACGCTGAGTCAGCACCTCAGCACCAAATGGGGCCAGTCGGTGGTGGTGGACAACAAGCCGGGCGGGCTCACCGTCACCGCTGCGGTCGAGGCCAAGAACGCACCGGCGGACGGCAGCGTGATCCTGGTGGCGACCGATGCCACCTTCGCCATCAACCCGTTCATCTTCGACAACCTGCCCTACAAGCCGATGGGCGACTTCGAGCATGTGTCGCTGATCGCCTCGCAGTCCGCGGTGCTGATGGCCAACAAGACCCTGCCCGCCACCGATGTGCGCGGCCTGATCGACTACGCGAAGAAGAACCCCGGCACGCTCAACTACGCCGCCGGCATCACCTCGCTGCAGCTGGCCGGCGCCATGTTCGACAGGATGGCCGCAGTCAAGACGGTGTACGTCCCCTACAAGGGCGGGGCCGAGATCGCGAAAGCCCTGATGTCGGGCGAAGTGCATTTCGCCTTCGACGGCATTCCGTCCAATGTGCCGCTGATCAAGGCCGGCACCCTGCAGGCGCTGGCCACCACCGGGCTCCAGCGCACGCCGGCACTGCCCGATGTGCCCACACTGCACGAGTTGGGCCTGACCGGTTACGAGGTGCGGCCCTGGAACGGCCTGTCGGTGCCCAAGGGCACGCCGCGGGTGGTGGTCGACAAGATCCAGCGCGATGTACGCGAGGTGTTGCAGAACCCGGCCGTCAAGGCGCAGCTGCTGGCCCTGGGCCAGGAGGTGGTGGGCAGCACGCCGGAGGAGTTCGTCGACACCATCCGGCGCGACACGGCGAAGTACGGGCCGATCGTCAAATCGATCGGCCTGAAAGTGCAGTAAGCAATGACGGTGCGGGTACGGCACCGATCGCGTCGAGTTAATGTTCGCGCGTTCACATGAACCGAATAT
>JAKONS010000223.1 GCA_022701845.1 Burkholderiaceae bacterium | reverse complement strand
CACCGCCGGCGACAGCAGGGCGCCCAGCCCCAGCCCGACCCCGAGGGTGAGCCAGGCGCGGCGGTTCAGCGGCACCGGGTCGCGCGTGCGTTCCAAGCGGGCGCGCTCAGGCCGCCGGCTCGGCCATCCCGCCGACCGTGTTGCTGAAGCCGCCGTCGACATAGGTGATCTCGGCGCTGACGCCGGCGGCCAGGTCGCTCAGCAGGAAGGCGGCCACGTTGCCGACGTCGTCGATGGTGACGTTGCGCCGGATCGGCGCGGTCTCGGCCACCACCGACAGGATCTTGCCGAAGCCCTTGATGCCGCTGGCCGCCAGCGTCTTGATCGGGCCGGCGCTGATGCCGTTGACACGCATGCCCTTCGGGCCGAGCGATTCGGCGAGATAGCGCACCGAGGCTTCCAGCGAGGCCTTGGCCAGGCCCATGGTGTTGTAGTTGGGCACGGTGCGCAGCGAGCCGAGGTAGGTCAGGGTGAGCAGCGCGGCCTTGTCATTCAGATAGGGCAGGGCGGCCTTGGCCATGGCAGGGAAGCTGTAGGCGCTGATGTCGTGGGCGATCCTGAAGCCTTCGCGCGACAGGCCTTCGAGGAAGTCGCCGGCGATGGCCTCGCGTGGCGCGTAGCCGATGCTGTGCACGAAGCCGTCGAAGGTCGGCCAGGTGGCCGAGAGGTCGGTGAACAGCTTCTCGATCTGCGCGTCGTCGCCCACGTCGCAGTCGAAGATCAGCGTGGAATCGAAATCGGCGGCGAACTCGGTGATGCGGTCCTTGAAGCGCTCGCCGACATAGCTGAAAGCCAGCTCGGCGCCCTGCTGGTGGCAGGCCCGCGCGATCCCGTACGCGATGGAACGGTTGCTCAGGACACCGGTGATGAGCAGCTTCTTGCCGTCGAGAAAACCCATTTTTCTAATCTCCGAAAAAGCGATAAAAATTCCCGCAGAATTGTCGCATGCGGGCTTTTTGCTTCTGGTTGCTGGCGATGGTGTGCGCTCCCTCCTGGGCGGCGCACGCCTATGCGCAATTCGGCGACGTGCGGTATCCGCCGGGCTTCACCCACTTCGACTATGTGAATCCGGATGCGCCCAAGGGCGGCGAGATCCGGCTGGTGCCGGGCACCACCTCCACTACCTTCGACAAGTTCAATCCGTTCACTTTGAAGGGCACGCCGCCGCCAGGCATCGCCGGGCTGATGTTCGAGTCGTTGCTGGTGGGCAATTCGCAGGAGCCGACCACCGCCTACGGCCTGCTGGCCGAGGATGTCGAGGTGAGCGGCGACCGGCTCTCGGCGACCTTCCGCCTGCATCCGGCGGCGCGCTTCAACGACGGCTCGCCCGTCCTGGCCGAAGACGTGAAGCACTCCTTCGCCACCCTGACCGGACCGCTGGCGGCGCCGCAGTTCCGCACCATCTATGCCGAGGTGAAGGGCGTGGTCGTGCTGGCGCCGCGCACCGTGCGTTTCGACTTCGCCAGCCCGAACGCCGAACTGCCGCTGGTGGTCGGCGGCATGCCGGTCTTCAGCCGCGCCTGGGGCGGCGGCAAGCCGTTCGACCAGATCACCACCGACACGCCGATCGCCTCCGGCCCCTACCTGCTGCCGAGCAACCGGCTGGGCCGCGACATCACTTTCCGGCGTGATCCGAAGTACTGGGGTGCGACGCTGGGTGCGCGTCGCGGCCAGTTCAACTTCGACCGCATCAGCTACAAGCTCTATCTCGACCAGACGGCGCAGTTCGAAGGTCTGAAGGCCGGCGAATACGACTTCAAGCGCGAGTTCATCTCGCGTAACTGGGCGCGGCAGTACAAGGGCAAGCAGTTCGACAGCGGCGAACTGCGCAAACGCGCGTTTCCCAACGGCAACCCCGGCGATTTCCAGGGCTACGTGTTCAACCTGCGCAATGCCAAGTTCCAGGATGTGCGGGTGCGCCGCGCCATCGGCCTGGCCTTCGATTTCGAATGGATGAACCGGCAGCTGTTCTTCGGCATCTACAAGCGGGTCGACGGCTACTTTCCCAACAGCGATTTCCACGCCACCGGCGTGCCCGGTGCCGACGAACTGGCCCTGCTCGAGCCGCTGCGCGCGCAGCTGTCGCCCGCGGTGTTCGGCCCGGCGCCGGTGTCGCCCAGCACCGATCCGCCGTCGAGCCTGCGCGAGAACCTGCGCCAGGCGCGCGACCTGCTGGCGCAGGCCGGCTGGACCTACCGCGACGGCGCACTGCGCGATGCGCGCGGAGCCGCCTTCACCATCGAACTGCTCAACAACCAGCCCGGCTTGGCGCGGGTGGTGGCGCCGATGCAGCAGGCGCTGGTGAAGCTCGGCATCGTGCTGGAGATCCGCAACGTCGATCCTTCGCTGTTCCAGCAGCGGCTCGACAATTTCGAGTTCGAGATGACCTCGATCCGCATTCCCGGCAGCACCGCGCCGGGCGGCGAGCTGTTCGAATACTTCGGCTCCAAGGCAGCCGCGACCAGCGGCTCGTCGAATATCTGGGGCATCAAGGATCCTGCGGTCGATGCATTGCTGGGCAGGGTCGTCAAGGCCGCCACGCGCGCCGAACTGGCGTCGGCCATGCGGGCGCTCGACCGGGTGCTGTCCAACGGGTACTACTCGATTCCGCAGTACTACGGCGACGCGTTCCTGATCGGCTACCGGCCCGGCCGCTTCGAGCTGCCGGCGGTGATTCCGCCGTATTACCAGGCCGAGGGCTGGGCGATTTCCACCTGGTGGGCGTCGCCCTCCAACCGCTGAGGTCGCATCCACCCATGCTCGTCTACGTTCTCAAACGCCTGCTGCTGATGGTGCCGACGCTGTTCGGCGTGCTGCTGGTGACCTTCGCGGTGGTGCAGTTCGTGCCGGGCGGCCCGGTCGAGCAGATGGTGTCGCAATTGCAGGGCCGCGATGCCGGCGGGGAGGGCGCCGCGGCGAGCGGTGCCGGCTACCGCGGGCGGCAGGGGCTGGACGCCAAGCGCATCGAAGAGATCAAGGTGCTGTACGGCTTCGACAAACCGCCGGTCGAGCGCTTCTGGCTGATGCTCAAATCGTTCGCGCGCTTCGATCTGGGGCAGAGCTTCTACCAGCGCAAGGACGTGTGGGAGCTGGTGCTGGAGAAACTGCCGGTATCGGCCAGCCTCGGGCTCTGGACCTTCTTCATCAGCTACCTGATCGCGGTGCCGCTCGGGGTGAGCAAGGCGGTGAAGGCTGGCACCCGTTTCGACTTCTTCACCACGCTGATCGTGCTGGTCGGCTATGCGATTCCCGGCTTCGTGCTGGGCGTGGCGCTGCTGGTGATCTTCGGCGGACAGTTGCAGTGGTTTCCGCTGCGCGGGCTGACTTCGCCGAACTGGGAGAGCCTGTCCTGGCCGGCGCGCATCGTCGACTATCTGTGGCACATCGTGCTGCCGGTCACCGCCATGGTGTTCGGCAGTTTCGCGGTGACCGCGATGCTCACCAAGAACGCGTTCCTGGAGGAGATCCGCAAGCAGTACGTGCTGGTGGCGCGCGCCAAGGGCCTGACCGAGCGGCAGGTGCTGTGGCGCCATGTGATGCGCAATGCGCTGATCCCGATCGTCACCGGCTTTCCGGCGGCGTTCATCGGCGCGTTCTTCACCGGCTCGCTGCTGATCGAAACCCTGTTCTCGCTGGACGGCCTGGGCCTGCTCAGCTATGAAAGCGTGATACGCCGCGACTATCCGGTGGTGCTCGGCACGCTCTATCTGTT
>JAKONS010000162.1 GCA_022701845.1 Burkholderiaceae bacterium | reverse complement strand
CCGACGCCGACAAGCGCGCCGACAGCGCCGGCCTGGATTTCCCCGGCACCGAAGACCCGGACTACTACGACTTCCTGTACCACGCGCTGGTCATCGGCATGACCTCGCAGGTGTCCGACGTGCAGGTCACCGGCCACCACATGCGCCGGGTGACGACGGTGCACGGCCTGCTGGCCTTCGTCTTCAACGTGGTGCTGCTGGCGCTGGGCATCAACGCGATGGCCTCGGCGCTTTGAAGCGCCGCGGCCACCGCTTCAACGGTTAGCGATTGGCGGTTCAGAGCGCCTCGTCGGCCCGCAGCATGCCGGCCGCACGCAGGGCGGCGGGCAGCCAGGCGGAGGCGGTGTCGCCGCGGGCGATGGCGTCCAGCCGGGCCTGCTCGTCGGCCAGCTTCTTCACCGCCAGGGCGATCATCTGCGGCGCCTTCAGCCGCTCGATCACCACCACGCCGTCGGCGTCGCCCACCACCAGGTCGCCCGGCGCCACCGTCACGCCACCGGCCGAGACCGGATGGTTGATGCGCCCCGGCACGTATTTGGTGGGGCCGGCCGGGTTGAAACCGGCGGCGAACACCGGAAAGCCCAGCTCCAGCAGGTCGAGCCGGTCGCGCACCGCGCCGTCGACCACCACCCCGCCCAGGCCCAGCGAGCGGCAGGCGCTGAGCATCAGGGTGCCCATCAGCGCGGCGTTGAGATCGCCCTTGCCGTCGATCACCAGGATGTCGCCCGGCTGCGCCAGCGCGATGGCCGCATGGATCATCAGGTTGTCGCCCGGCCGCACCTCGACGGTGAAGGCCGGCCCGGCCAGCGCCATGCGCACCTCCACTGGCGCGATGCGGCCGTGCATGCCGCCGCGCCGGCCGGCCACGTCGGCCAGGATGGCGGCCTGGAAGCCGGCCGCCTGCCGCACCACCTCGGGCGACACCCGCTCGAAGCTGCGCACGATGTCGGGGAGGGCGGCGGGTGTGGGTGTGTTCATGCTCATTCCATCTTCAGGCCGGCCGCCTGCACCAGGGCGCCCCACTTGCGCTTGTCGTTGGCCAGGAAGGTGCGGAACTCCTCCGGCGTGTTGCCGACCGGGTCGATGCCGTCGGCCTGCAGGCGCTGCACCAGCTCCGGCTGGCGCAGCACCTTCACCAGCGCGCGCTGCAGGATGGCCACGTTGGCCGCCGGCATGCTCTTGGGGGCGCACAGGCCGGCCCACGGCACCGGGTCGAAGCCGGGCAGGCCGGCTTCGGCGACGGTCGGGATGTTCGGCAGCGACGGCAGGCGCTGCAGGTTGGCGACGGCCAGCGCGCGCAGCTTGCCGGCCTTGACGTACTGGTAGGAGCTCACCGGCTGGTCGAACATCATCGTGACCTCGCCCGACAGCATGTCGGCCATCACCTGGCCGGTGCCCTTGTACGGCACGTGGACGATGTCGACGCCGGCCTTGGTGCGGAACATCTCGCCGGCCAGATGGCCGGCGGTGCCGTTGCCCGACGAGGCGAAATTCACCTTGCCGGGATTGGCCTTGGCATAGGCGATCAGCTCGGGCACGGTGGTGGCCGGGATCTTCGGGTTGAGCAGCAGCAGGTAGGGCGTCAGGCCGATCAGCGACACCGGCTGGATGTCGGTCTCTGGGTTGAACAGCACGTTGCGGATGAAGTGCGGCTGGATCGACAGCGAGCCGGTAGTGCAGATCATCACCGTGTGGCCGTCGGTCGACTTGATCATCGCGTCGGCGGCGATGTTGCCGCCGGCGCCGGGCTTGTTCTCCACCAGCACCGGCTGGCCCAGCGCCTCGGCCAGACCGGGGGCGATCAGGCGCGCCACGATGTCGTTCGACCCGCCCGGCGAGAAGCCGACCAGCATGCGCACCGTGCGGTTGGGGAAGGCGTCGGCGCGGGCCTGGGCCTGTACCGACAGCGAGGGCAGCAGCGCGGCGAGGGCGGCGACAGCGGCGACGGCCAGGCGGATGCGTCGGAAAGCGGGCTTGTGGTTCATGGAGTGCTCGGAGGTTGGTGAATAAGTCGACGGAAGGAAAAATCGTCAGCGAACGCGCTTCAGGCGGACAGCGATGCGGCAGCCGCGCCGATGCGGCGGATGCCATCGGTCAGCCGCTCCTCGGAGGTGGCGAACGACATGCGGAAATGGGTCGGCACGCCGTAGGCGCTGCCCTGCAGCACCGCCACATTCTGGCTTTCGAGCAGGTATTCGGTCCAGTCGTCGCTGGTGGCGATGACCTGGCCGGCGGGCGTGCGGCGGCCGAACAGCCCGGCGCAGGACGCGAAGGCGTAGAAGGCGCCCTCCGGTGCCGGGCAGGCCAGGCCGTCGATGGCGCCGATGCCGGCCACCACCAGGTCGCGCCGGCGCTGGAACAGCTGGCGGTGGGTCTCGATGAAATGCTGCGGGCCGGTGAGGGCGGCGAGCGCGCCGGCCTGGCCGACCGAGCTGGCGCCCGAGGTGCTCTGCGACTGCAGCTTGATCATGGCCTTGATCAGCGCCTGCGGGCCGGCGCCGTAGCCGATGCGCCAGCCGGTCATGGCGTAGGCCTTCGATACGCCGTTGACCGTCAGGGTGCGGTCGCGCAGGGCGGGTGCGGCCTGGGCGATGGTGGCGAAGGGCTGGCCGTCGTAGATCAGGTGTTCGTAGATGTCGTCGGTCATCACCCAGACCTGCGGATGGCGCTCCAGCACCTCGGCCAGCGCCACCAGCTCCTGCGCGCTATAGGCGGCGCCGCTCGGGTTGTTGGGCGAGTTCAGCACCAGCCAGCGGGTGCGCGGGGTGATGGCGCGCTCCAGGTCGGCCGGCTGCAGCTTGAAGCCGTGCGCGGCCGGGCAGTCGACGGTGACCGGGGTGCCGTCGCACAGCAGCACCATGTCGGGGTAGGACACCCAGAACGGTGCCGGCACGATGACCTCGTCGCCCGCCTCCAGGGTGCACAGCAGCGCATTGAAGATGACCTGCTTGGCGCCGGTGCAGACGATGGTTTCGTCGGCGGCGTAGTCGAGGCCGTTCTCGCGCAGGAACTTGGCGGCCACCGCCTCGCGCAGCGCCGGCGTGCCGCCGACGTCGGTGTAGCGGGTCTGGCCCTCGGCCATGGCGCGCGACGCGGCTTCGACGATATGCGGCGGCGTCGGGAAGTCCGGCTCGCCGGTGGTCAGCGAGACGATGTCGCGGCCCTGGGCGCGCAGGGCGCGGGCGCGCTGGCCGGCCATCGAGCTGGGGGAGGGTTTGATCCGGTGGAGGCGGGCGGCGATCTTCAAGGTGGAGGTCATCGGGATTCTTCGGGTTCTGGCGTACGCAAGCGACGGGCCTGTGCTGCGCACCAGTGTCGGGCGTGGCGTGCCGGATCTGAAAACGATTAATCCGCTTGGCCGCCCATTCCTTTTTTTCCTGGCACCGAACATGCTCCACCCCGGGAAGGAAGACACCCACCACCATGAACCTGACTTTCAAACAGCTCGAAGCGTTTTTCTTCGCGGTCACCCTGGGCAGCTTCAGCGCCGCGGCGACGCGGCTGCACACCACCCAGTCGGCGATTTCCAAGCGGGTGGCCGAACTCGAGCAGGACATCGGCGAGCGCCTGCTGCACCGCACGCCGCAGGGCCTGCTGCCGACGGCGGCCGGCCACCGCCTGGTGCCGCTGGCCGAGGAGACCCTGCGCCTGCGCGAGCGCATCGAGACCGAGACCCGGCCCTCGACCTCGCTGCGCGGCACGCTGCGGGTGGGCACCACCGAACTGATCGCGCTGACCTGGCTCACCTCGCTGATCCACGCGCTGCGGGCCGAACATCCGGAGCTGGTGCTGGAGCCGGTGGTCGACGCCGGCCTGCACCTGCTCGACGGACTGAAGGCCAACCGCATCGATCTGGCGCTGCTGCCCGGCACCCACTGGGGCGACGGCTACCGCACGCTGGAGGTGGGTAGCGTGGAAGACCTGTGGATGGCCAGCCCCTCGCTCGACATTCCGCAGCGGCCGCTGGCGCCGGCCGAGTTCGCGCTGTACCCGGTGCTGGAGCAGTCGGTGGGGTCGGCCAAGAACCAGTTCTTCGAGGCCTGGCGGGCGCGCCACGGCTTTCGTTTCAACAAGGTGTTCGCCACCAACAGCCTGACGGTGCTGCGCGAGCTCACCATCGCCGGCCTCGGCATCAGCCAGCTGGCGCTCGAATATTTCTCGGCCGACATCGACGCCGGCCTGCTGCGCGTCGTGCAGAGCGACCCGAGCCCGCCGCGCATGGTCTACAGCGCGGTGTGGCGCACCGACCAGTTCAACCCGGCGCTGGAGGTGGTCGCGCGGCGCGCGCGGGAGGTGTGCGACTTTCGCCGGCCGGCCGCGGTGCGGCAGGCGCCCGGGGTGGCGGCGGGGGCCCCCACGCCGGCCTTGGCCGCGCTGCCGGCTGCGGCGCCGAAGCGTCAGGCGTCGTCGAGCAGGCCGGGCTGGCGCCGCTCCAGCGCCAGCAGCGCCGCCTTGCGTTCCAGCCCGCCGGCGTAACCGGTGAGCGCGCCCTTGCC
>JAKONS010000126.1 GCA_022701845.1 Burkholderiaceae bacterium | reverse complement strand
CTGTTCGACAACTACGCCACCGCCATGCCCTTCGTCACCGGCGGCCAGGTGCGCGGCATCGCGCTCACCAGCGCCCGCCGCGGCAACCTGAAGACCGAACTGCCCACCCTGGCCGAGCTGGGCTTCGACAACTTCGAATCGCTCACCTGGATCGGCATGCTGGCGCCGGCGAAGACGCCGCAGCCGGTGGTGTCCTGGTTGAACGCGGAGATGCAGACGGTGCTGAAGGAGGCCGACATGCGCGCCCGCCTGATCGAGATGGGCTTCACCACCATGCCGACCACCTCGAAGCAGATGGGCGACTTCGTGGTGAGCGAGCTGGCCAAGACCCGGCGCCTGGTCGAGGTGAACCGGCTGCCGGTGGAGTGAGCGGCGTCCCGGTGCCTCGTCGCCCTACAGCGCCGGGAAGCCGCGCTGGCGCAGCGCCTCGGCCAGCCGGTCGCGGCCCTGCAGCGCTTCCGGGCCGCGCACCCGGTTGAGCGAGTGCTCGGCCCAGTCGCCGTTGGTCTTCATCTGCTGGGCGGCGTAGAAGCGGTCCATCGTCTCGACGTACTGCTCGGTCGGGCCGTCCGACGCCGCGGGGTCGTAGCGCTCGCGGTGCAGCACCGCCGACACCGGCAGGCGCGGCTTGATGCCGGCCGGGTTCTCCGGGTCGGGATGGCCGACGCACATGCCGAACACCGCCACGGTGCGCGGCGGCAGGCCCAGCTCGGCGGCCACCGCCTCCGGCTGGTTGCGCATGCCGCCGATGTAGACGATGCCCAGGCCCAGCGCCTCGGCCGCCACCGCGGCGTTCTGCGAGGCCAGGGCGGCGTCGATCACGCCCACCATCAGCAGCTCCAGGTAGTCGAGGCCGTCGCGCTTCAGGTCGCGCCGCGCGCCGACCGCGTCGAGCCGGGCCAGGTCGGCCAGCCACACCAGGAACAGCGGGCATTCGCGGATGTGGCGCTGGTCGCCGGCCAGGCGCGAGAGCCGGTCCTTGGCGGCCGGGTCCTGCACCGCCACCACGCTCCAGGTCTGCAGGTTCGACGAGGTGGAGGCCGACTGGGCGGCGGCGACCATCAGGTCGAGCGCATGGGCGCTCACCGGCTGGTCGGTGTAGCGGCGCACCGAGCGGTGGCCGAGCAGGGTGGCGATGGTGGCGTCGTGGGCGAGGCCGACGTCGCCGATGTCGCCGGAGTCGTCGGCGGGGCCCGGGGTGGGGGCGGGCATGCCGTAGCGGGCCTGGAGCAGATCGTTCATGGGGTGGGTCGCTTCGGTCGGTTCGTTCGGTACGGTGGAGGGGGTCGGCGGTGCGACGGGGCAGCGCTCAGCGCGGGGTGCCTTCGGACGGTTTTATCAGGCGTTTCCAGCGCACCACCTCGTCGCGGATCAGTTTCTCGAATTCCTGCGGGGTGGACACCCGCACGTCGCCGTCGATGACGGCCAGGCGTTTCTCCACCTCGGGGTCGGCCAGGCTCACCTTGAGCGCCTCGTTGATCCGGTCGACCACCGGCTTGGGCGTGCCGGCCGGCGCCAGCATGCCCCACCAGACCACCGCGTTGAAGCCCGGCACCCCCTGGTCGGCGATGGTCTTCACCTCGGGCGCCGACTTCAGCCGCGCCAGGCCGGAGGAGGCCAGCACCTTCACCCGGCCGCCGTCCAGGAAGGGCTTGACCTGCGACATGCCGGTGAAGGTCATGTCGACATGGCCGGCGGCCACGTCGGCGATGGCGGGGCCGGCGCCGCGGTAGGGCACGGTGGTCATGCGGATGCCGGTGGCGTCCTGCAGCGCGGCGGCCGCCAGGTGCGAGCCGGAGCCGTCGCCGGAGGTCGAGATGGTGAGCTTCTCCGGGTTCTTTTTCGCATAGGCCACCAGCTCGGGAATGCTGGAGATCTCCAGGCCGGTGCGGGCGGCCAGCGCGAACGGATAGGAGATGACCTGGGCGATCGGCGCGAAGTCTTCCGGCGTGCGGTATTTGAGGTTGGGCAGCAGGCTCGGGTTGGTGGAGAGCGCGGTGCTGGTGAAGAGCAGGGTGTAGCCGTCGGGCGCGGCGCGCGAGACGTATTCGGTGCCCGCCACCGTGCTGCCGCCGCCGCGGTTCTCGATCACCACCGGCTGCTTGAGCGCGGCCGAGAAGCGGTCGGCCCAGACCCGCACGATGAAGTCGCCGCCGCCGCCCGCGGCGAAGGGCACCACGATGTGCACCGGCCGGCTCGGCCAGGGGTCGGCGGCATGCGCCGGCGCGATGGCCAGCGGTGCCAGGAGGGCGAGGGCGGCCGCGCCGAGGGCGGTGCAGGCCAGGCGGCGGCCGCGGTCGCCGGGCGTGACGGTGCCGCCGCTGCTGCCGATGTGTCGCATGTCTTCGCGCATGTCGTGTCTCCTTCGGGTGTCGGTGGGGGTGGTGGGGGCTGCCGGCGCGGCGTGCGTCAGGCCGCCGGGCGGAAGTGCGCGGTGGCCATCTCCTCGACCATGGTCTTCATCTCGCGCGCCAGCGGGTTGCGCAGCTCTTCCAGCACATGCGCCACCAGCCCGATGGCGCGCGCCATCACGCCGATGCCGCGCACGATCTCCCAGGGCAGGCCCAGCTCGCAGGCCACCGCGGCGATGGCGCCGGTGGCGTTGCAGGGCAGGTTCTTGCCCAGGCGCCGGCCGGCTTCCGCGGCCACCGCGTTCATCAGCGCGATGTAGGGGCCGTCGAAGCCGTGTTCGCGGGCGATGGCGAACAGCGCCGGCGCGCGCGGGTCGACCGGCTTGTGGATGTGGTGGCCGATGCCCGGCACGCTGGCGCCGGCGGCCATCTGCCGGTCGACGATGCCGCCGGCCAGGGCGGCGATGTCGGCCTGCGGGTCGGGCCGGCCGTCGACCATCGGCATGGCCTGCTGCAGCAGGCGCGCCGCGTCTTCCATGCTGCCGACGAACACGCTGCCCAGGCCGCACAGCCCGGCGCCGACGGCGGCCTGCATCGCCTCCGGCGCGCCGGAGATCGTCAGCCGGGTGACCAGCGCGCTGGGGGTCAGGCCGTGCTCGACCAGGCACACCGCGATGGCGTTGAAGACGATCGATTCGCGCGGTGTCGGCAGGCGGTCGGTCAGCTCCAGGAAGGCCATGTCGCCGAGCGAGACCTTGCCCAGAATGTCCCGGCACACGTCGAGCCCCTTGACGGTGATGCTGTCGGTGGTGCTCCAGGCGATGTCGGTGCGCATGGTTTTTCGTTTGGCCATGGGGGTTCCTTCGGGGTCGTTGCGGTGTGCGGGGAGGGTGAGAGGGAGGGAGGCCGAGGGCGCCTTTCAGCGGGGCGGCTGCAGGTCGACCGCCTGCGCGCGCAGGGCGGGGTCCTGCCGCATCTGCGCCTTGGCGATCTTGTGGGTGGGGGTGTGCGGCAGCGCGTCGAGGAAGGCGACGTAGCGCGGCAGCTTGTGCGGCGCCAGCCGGCCGCGGCACCAGTCGACGATGTCGGCGGCCTCCAGGCGGGCGCCGGGCTGGAGCACCACCGCGACCAGGATGTCGTCCTCGCCCAGCTCGGAGGGCACCGCGATGGCCGCGGTCTCGTAGACGGCGGGATGCTCGCCGACGGCCATGTCGATCTCGGCGCCGGCGATGTTCTCGCCGCGGCGGCGGATGATGTCCTTCTTGCGCGAGGCGTAGAAGAACCAGCCGTCGGCGTCGCGCCGCACCATGTCGCCGGTCTTGAGCCAGCCGTCCTCGAAGGCGGCGGCGGTCTGCTCCGGGTCGCGGAAATAGCCCAGCATGGCGACCGGGGTGCGCACCCACAGCTCGCCCACCTCGCCGGTCGGCACCTCGCGGCCCTGCTCGTCGACCAGGCGGGCCTCGGCCCAGGGCTGGTCCGGGTCGGGGTGGCGGGCCAGGGTGCCCATGGTGGCGGGTCTGGCGGCCTCGCCGTAGGGGTTGCAGGTGACGCCGGGAATCTCGGTCATGCCGAAGCCGGAGAACAGGTTGGCGATGCCGAACTCGTCGTGGAAGGCGGCCCGGGCGTTCTGGCGCACGCCGTACACCACCCGCAGGCGGTGTTCCGGCCGGTATTCCGAGCGGTCGCGCGACTTCAGGATGGTGCCCATCGCCTCGATGATGTTGACCACGGTGGCGCCGGTGTCGACCACCGTCTGCCAGAAGCGCGAGGCCGAGAATTTGGGCGCCACGATCAGCGCGCAGCCGGCCGCCAGCATGCCGCCGAGCGAATAGAACAGCGCGTTCACATGGAAGAAGGGCAGCACCACCAGGATGCGGTCCTCCGGCTGCAGCCGCATGCGGCCCAGGTTGGCCTCGCCCACCAGCAGCAGGCTGCGCTGGCTGTGCATCACGCCCTTGGGGAAGCCGGTGGTGCCGGAGGTGAAGATCATCACGCAGGGCGTGTCGGCGGCCGGGCGCGGCGGCAGCGGCGTCGCGCCTGCGCCGGCCACCGGGGCGCCCAGGTGCGGCAGTGCGTGGCCGGGTGCGGGGTGCATCAGCGACAGCCAGGGCCGGGTGCGGTCGTCGTTGCCCGGTGCCGTGCCGGGCGGGCCGGCCAGCGCCTCGCGCACCGCGGGCAGCACCTCGGCATCGGTGAACACCGCGGCCACGTCGGCATGGCGCAGGGCGTAGCGCAGTTCGCGCACGCCGAACTCGGGGTTGAGCGGCACCATCACCGCGCCCAGGCGGGCCAGGGCGAACAGCAGCCGCACATGGCCGGCGTCGTTGCGCGCCACCACCGCCACCCGGTCGCCGTGGACGATGCCGCGCGCCGCCAGGTTGCCGGCCAGCGCGTCGGCGGCCGCGGCGACATCGTTCCAGCTGTGGCTGCCGCCGTCGGCGGCGACCAGCATCGGCTGCCCGCCGCGCAGCGCGCAACGGCTGCGCAAGGCGCCGTCCAGGGTGTGGTCGTGGGGCGGGAAGGAGCGGAGGACGTCCAGCGGCATCTGCATGGTGCGGTCTCTCTTGTCGGTGTTCTGGTCGGGGCCGCTGCACTGTAGGCAGATGGGCGTCGTCCGGACAGTCGGCGCGACGCATGAGGTCATCACCGATCGTGATGGGCCGCCGGGCGCCGCGCCCGCCGATCGCGGGTTTATCCCGGGGTAATCCGGGGGCGGTCGCGGATCGGATCGTCGCGGCGCGCGGCACCATCGACGTTTCACGCAAGAACAAGGAGACCACTGCATGAAACGCTTTCTCGCCATGGCCTGGGCGCTGCTGGCGGCACTCGCCGTCACCGGCTGCGCCGCCCCGGCGCCGGCCACCGACACCGGCCCGCTGACCATCGCCCGCCAGGGCAGCTTCTTCGTCGGCGGCCGCGACGTGAAGTCGGACAACCTCTCGCTGCTGCCGGCCTATGCGCCGGCCGGCACCATCGCGGTCGAGCAGATGTATGTGCACTACCAGGTGCCGGTGGATGCGCGCCGGCCGTCGGTGGTGCTGATCCACGGCTGCTGCCTCACCGGCAAGACCTGGGAGACCACGCCCGACGGCCGCATGGGCTGGGACGAGTTCTTCGTGCGGCGCGGCTTTCCGACCTATGTGATCGACCAGGCCTCGCGCGGACGTTCCGCCGCCGACCCGTCGGGCATCGTCGCGGTCAAGGGCGGGCGCGCGGCGCCGGCCACGCTGCCGCAGGTGTTCGGCGCGGCGCAGGAAGGCGCCTGGCAGATCTTCCGCTTCGGCCCGCAGTATCCGGAGGTGTTCCCGGGCATGCAGTTCCCGCTGGAGGCGCAGGCCGAGTTCTGGAAGCAGATGGTGCCGGACTGGCTGAACGCGCTGCCGACGCCCAACCCGACGGTGCCGGCGCTGTCGCAGCTGTCGCAGAAGCTCGAGCGCACCGTGCTGGTCAGCCATTCGCAGTCGGGCATCTACCCGTTCCAGACGGCGGCGCTGAACCGCGCCGGCATCGCCGGCATCGTGGCGGTGGAGCCGGGCGCCTGCCCCGCGGCCGACGGCGACATGAAGCCTTATGCCGGCCTGCCGATCCTGGTGCTGTGGGGCGACTATGTGCCGCTGTCGCCGCGCTGGGCGCCGCGCCTGAAGACCTGCGGCGATTTCATCGCCGCGGCCAACCGGGCCGGTGCGCGCGCCGAGATGGTCATGCTGGCCGATGTCGGCCTGCCCGGCGCCTCGCACATGCTGATGCAGGACCGGCACAGCCTGAAGATCGGCGCCTGGCTGGCCGACTGGATCGACCGGAACGTGGCGCGCTGAGGCGGCACTGATGTGGCACTGACGCGGCACCGGCGCGGCGCGGACGGCTAAACTCCGCCCATGTTTCGCCGGTTCGTCCTGTTCTTCGCCATCGCGCTCGCCTTCTGGCAGTGCGGTGTGGTGGGCGGGCAGTCGATCGCCTTCGGCCAGCCGGAAGCATCGGCCCATGCGCTGATGCACTGGGCCGGCGAGCCGCACCACCACGACGACAGCGGGCACGTGGCTGAAGACGGCTCCGACGAATCGGTGCGGCATATCGCCTCCGACGGCTGCGCCGGCGGCTCTGCGCTCTGGCCCGCCGGGCTGTGGGTGTCCTGCCTGCCGCCGATGCCCTCGCATGTGGCGGCCACCGACCAGGCGGCCCGGCCCGGGCCCGCCCTCGACGGGCCGATGCGCCCGCCTCGACACACGACCTGAAAACGCCCTGCCGGCCGCATCGCTGCGGCTGGCCCGTTTTCACCTGCCGCTCCCACTGCCGCCTGCGCGCGTCCGACGATGACGCATGACGCGATGGCGCGCGCGGTGGCGTGGCGGCATCGTCGATGTCAGGACCGCGGTGCATTTCCGTTCATTTCTTTCCGCCTGCGTGCTCGCGGGCAGCGCCTGGGCCGGCGCAGACCCGGCCCGGGCGCAAACCCCGGGCACGCCGCCGCCAGCCAGCGGCGCAACCGGCCTGTCCAGCGCCGGCATCGGCCTGCGCGAGGCGACCGAAGCCGCCTGGCAGCGGGCGGTGCAGGCGCGCGAGGTGGCGGCCCAGGCGCTGCTGGCACGCGCCGAGCAGACCCGGGCGGCGGCCTGGTCGCCGCTGCCGCCGGCGGTCGAGGCGGGTCGGTTCGACGACCGCAGCGGCGGCACCCGCAGCAGCCGTGAAACCGATGTCGCGCTGGCCCTGCCGCTATGGCTGCCCGGCCAGCGCCAGGCGCGCGGCGCGGCGGCCGATGCAGAAGCCGCCCTGGCGCAGGCCGGTGCCGAGGCCGGCCGCCTGCGCATCGCCGGCCAGGTGCGCGAGCTGGCCTGGCGGCTGGCCACGCTGGAGGCGGAAGCGGCGGTGGCCCTGCGCCGGCAGGACTACCTGGGCCGGCTCGCCGACGATGTCGACCGCCGGGTGCGGGCCGGCGACCTGGCCCGCACCGATGCGCTGGCCGCGCGCGCCGAATGGCAGGAGGCGCGCGGTGCGCTGAGCGAGGTCGAGCAGCGCCGGGCCGCCGGCCGCAGCCAGTGGCGCACCCTGACCGGCATCGACCGCCTGCCGCTGCTGCCGCCCGTCGATGCCGCTGCGCCGCGCCCGGTGCCCGCCGCGGCGCATCCGGAACTGCGTGCGGCCGAGCAGGCGCTGGAGCGGGCGCAGCGGCGCATCGAGTTGGTGGCGCTGTCGCGGCGCGATCCGCCGGAGCTGCGGGTGCGCTACCGCGACGAATCCAGCGCCGTCACCGGCGCGTCGCGCGCGGGCGTCGGCGTGGCGATCCGGATTCCCTTCGGCACCGCCGGCCGCAACGCGCCGCTGGAGGCCGCCGCGCTCGGCGAGCTCGACGTCGCCGAGACGCAACTGCTGCGGCTGCGCGAACGGCTCGATGCCGAGGTGCAGCTGGCGCGCGCCGGGCTCGACCGGGCGCTGCAGCAGCTCGACGGCGCGCGCGAGCGGGCACGGCTGCAGCAGGAGCGGCGCGGCCTGGTCGATGCGTCGTTCCGGGCGGGCGAGACCGCGCTGCCGGAACTGCTGCGGGTCGTCGATGCCGCCACCCAGGCCGAAGCCGCCCTCGCACGCCAGCAGGCGGCGGCGGGCCTGGCCGGCGCCCAACTCGAACAAGCCCTCGGATCGCTGCCATGACATCAACCACCTCCCACCGCCCACGCACCGCCGCAGCCGCCGTGCGGATCGCATCCCTGGCGCTGGCGCTGCCCCTGTCGCTGCCCGGCACGGCGCTCGCCGGCCCCGGCGCCCACGGCCCCAACGGCGAGCATCTCGACACCCCCGCTTCGGCGGCCGGCGTCGCGGGCGCTTCGTCGACCGTGCCGCGGCTGGAGGCGCAGACCGAGACCTTCGAGCTGGTCGGCCGGCTGCAGGCCGACGAGTTCTCGCTATTCATCGCCCGCTTCGAGACCGGCGAGCCGGTGCTCGGCGCGCAGGTCGAGGTGGAGACCGGCGGCCTGCGGGCGGTGGCGGCCTTCCATGCCGACCAGGGCGACTACGCGGTCGAGGCGCCGGCCTTGCTGGCGGCGCTGCAGGCGCCCGGCGCCCATCCGGTGGTAGTCACCGTCGTCGCCGGCGCCGAGTCGGACCTGCTCGACGGCACGCTGGTCGGCGCGGCCGCCCCGGCGCAGCCGGCCGACGGCCACGGCCTGCCCACCGGCGGCGCTCTCGCCGCCGCGACGGCAGCGGTGCTGGCGGCGGCAGCCGCGGCCTGGCTGGCGATCGCGGCCCTGCGCCGCCGGAGCAACACGCGAGGCGACCGGCCCCGCCTTCAACCGCAACCGCAATCGCAATCCCGAGGAGAGCCGTCATGAAGAACGCCCACACGAGTCTGTGGTTGGTACTGCTGCTGCTGCTGGCAGCCTCGCCTGCGCAGGCGTCGCCCGGCGCGCACGGTCCCAACGGCGAGCATCTCGACGCCCCCGGCGCGGCGGCGCCCGGCGCCGGCCCGGCGCGCCTGGCCGACGGCAGCGTGCAGCTGCCGATGCCGGCGCAGCGCCGGCTCGGCATCCGCACGGTGCTGGCGGTGGCGGGCGAGGCC
>JAKONS010000124.1 GCA_022701845.1 Burkholderiaceae bacterium | reverse complement strand
CTGGTGGCCTGGCCGGCGCTCGACTATGCGCACGAGGAATCCTTCATCGTCACGCCGGCGCTGGAGATCAGCAACGCCTGGCGCGCCGGCGCGCTGCCGGTGGGTGTCGGCCTGATGCTGGTGGTGGCGGCGCTGCGCATGGTGCGGGTGTGCAGCCCGCGGCAGATCGTCTCGGCGCTGGGCGCCACCGTGCTGGTGGTGGCCGCCTTCTGGCTGGCCGCGCCGCTGCTGGTCACCCTGGGCAAGCTGAACCTGGTGGTGTTCTTCGTGGTGGTGGTGGCCGCCACCGTGTTCGCCGGGGTGCCGATCGCCTTCTGTTTCGCGCTGGCCACCTTCGGCTACTTGGCGCTCACCACCCGCACGCCGATGCTGGTCATGGTGGGACGCCTCGACGAGGGCATGTCGCACCTGATCCTGCTGGCGGTGCCGCTGTTCATCTTCCTGGGGGCACTGATCGAGATGACCGGCATGGCGCGCGCCATGATCCAGTTCCTGGCCAGCCTGCTGGGCCGGGTGCGCGGCGGGCTGTCCTATGTGCTGATCGGCGCGATGTATCTGGTGTCGGGCATCTCCGGCTCGAAGGTGGCCGACATGGCGGCCATCGCGCCGGTGCTGTTCCCCGAGATGAAGAAGCGCGGCGCCAAGCCCGGCGACCTGGTGGCGCTGCTGTCGGCCACCGGCGCGCAGACCGAGACGATTCCGCCGTCGATCGTGCTGATCACCATCGGCTCGGTCACCGGCATCTCGATCGCCGCGCTGTTCACCGGCGGGCTGCTGCCGGCGGTGGTGCTGGGCGCGGCGCTGTGCGCGGTGGTCTGGTGGCGCTACCGCCACGAGGACCTGAGCGGTGTGCAGCGCTTCACCCCGGCGCAGATCGGCCGGCTGCTGCTGGTGGCCCTGCCGGCGGTGGCGCTGCCCTTCGTGATCCGCGCCGCGGTGGTCGAGGGCGTGGCCACCGCCACCGAGGTGTCGACCATCGGCATCGTCTATTCGGCGGTGATCGGCCTGCTGGTGTACCGGCAGTTCGACTGGCGCCGGCTGCGGCCGATGCTGGTGGAGACCGCGTCGCTGTCGGGCGCCATCATCTTCATCGTCGGCTGCGCCACCGCCATGGCCTGGGGCCTCACCCAGTCGGGCTTCTCGCAGGACCTGGCGCGCTGGATGCAGGGCATTCCCGGCGGGCGCGGCGGCTTCCTGGCGGTGTCGATCGTGGCCTTCGTGCTGCTCGGCAGCGTGCTGGAGGGCATTCCGGCCATCGTGCTGTTCGGCCCGTTGCTGTTCCCGATCGCCAAGGCGGTGGGCGTGCACGAGGTGCACTACGCGATGGTGGTGATCTTCGCCATGGGCATCGGCCTGTTCGCGCCGCCCTTCGGCGTCGGCTACTACGGCGCCTGCGCGGTCAGCAAGGTCGATCCGGACGAGGGCGTGCGCCATATCTGGGGCTACATGGCTGCGCTGCTGGTCGGTTTGATCGTGGTCGCCGCCTTCCCCTGGTTCTCCATCGGCTTCCTGAAATAGGTACGCCTCTCCCGCCGGGGGCGGCACCGGTGGCCCGGCCCGGCCGGCGCCGCGGTGCTCCCTGCAACAGCTTCGTCAACCACCCTTTCGAGATCAAACAATGAGCCGCTTCCTGGGAGAAATCCGCCAACTGGGCTATGTCGTGCACGACATCGAGGCCGCCATGGACTACTGGAGCCGCACGCTCGGCGTGGGGCCGTGGTTCTACAACCCGAAGGTGCCGATCGAGAACTACGTCTACCGCGGCGAGTCCTACCAGCCGCACAACTCGGTGGCATTGGCCAACTCGGGCTTCGTGCAGGTGGAGCTGATCCAGACCCGCAACGACGTGCCCTCGATGTACCGCGACTTCCTGCAGGCCGGCCGCACCGGGCTGCAGCATGTCGCCTACTGGACCTCCGACTACGACGCCGACCTGGCGCGCCTGCAGGGCGAGGGCTTCAAGCCGGTGATGAACGGCGAAGTGGGCGAGCGCGGCCGCTTCGTGTATTTCGACACCGAATACCACCCCGGCACCGTCATCGAACTGTCGGAAGTGGCGGGCCCCAAGGGCCGCATGTTCGACCTCATCCGCCGTGCCTCCGAAGGCTGGGACGGGCGGGACCCGGTGCGGCCCTTCCCCGACCTGGGCTCGCTGTGAGCGGCGTCGGCACGGCGCAGGACGGCCGCATCCGGGCGCGCTACCTGATCGAGACCCCCCACGACCCGGCGGCGGTGGCCGAGGTGATGGCCGGCGAGCAGTCCTGCGGCACCTTCACCCGGGTCGAGGGCGAGACCGACACGCTGCGCGCCCGGGCCCGCGCCACCGTCGAGCGCATCGACGAGCTGGAGCCCGCCACCGCCCCCAGCCTGCCCAACGCCCTGCTGGAGCGGCGCGGCATCCGCGGGCCGTGGCGCCGGGCGCATGTCGAGCTGTCGTTCCCGCCGGCCAACATCGGCGCCAACCTGCCGACGCTGGCGGCCACCGTGGCCGGCAACCTGTACGACCTGGGCGAGGTGTCGGGCCTGCGGCTCGAATCGCTGCAGCTGCCGGCCGCCTACCGCGCCCGTTTCGATCTGCCGCGGGTCGGCATCGCCGGCACCCGCGCCGCCACCGGCGTGGCGCAGGGCGCGCTGGTGGGCACCATCATCAAGCCCAACGTGGGTTTCTCGGCCGCGGAAACCGCCGAGCTGGTGGCCCGCCTGTGCGCCGCCGGGGTCGATTTCATCAAGGACGACGAGGTCTGCGCCGACCCCGACCATGCGCCGCTGGCCGAGCGCATCCCGGCGGTGATGGCCGCGGTGCGCGTCCACCGGGAGCGCACCGGCAAGCAGGTGATGGTGGCCTTCAACATCACCGACGAGACCGACGCGATGAAGCGCCATGCCGACCTGGTCGAGCGCGAGGGCGGCTCCTGCGTGATGGCCAGCCTGAACTGGTGCGGTTTTTCCGCCCTGCAGACCCTGCGCCGCCACACGCCGCTGGCGGTGCACGGCCACCGCAACGGCTTCGGCGCGCTGTCGCGGCATCCGGCGCTGGGCATCGCCTTCCAGGCCTACCAGGCGCTGTGGCGGCTGGCCGGTGTCGACCACATGCATGTGCACGGGCTGCAGGGCAAGTTCTCGCAACCCGACAGCGAGGTGATCGACTCGGCGCGCGACTGCTACACGCCGATGTCGGACACGGTGGACGACCGGGTGATGCCGGCGTTCTCCTCCGGCCAGTGGGCCGGCACGGTGGAGCCGACCTTCCGCGCCATCGGCAGCGACGACCTGCTGTTCATGTCGGGCGGCGGCATCCTGGCGCACCCGGGCGGCCCCGCCGCCGGCGTGGCCAGCATCCGCCAGGCCTGGGCCGCGGCACGCGCCGGCATCGCGCCGGCCGAGGCGGCGAAGGACGCGCCGGAGCTGGCCGCAGCGCTGCGCTTCTTCGCCAAGCCGTGAGCGCCGGCCCGACCGGGAGCGGTTTCGGCACGCCGGCCGGCGCGCCGGGCATCGTCTTCTACGGCGACGACTTCACCGGCGCCACCGACACCCTGGCCAACGCCACCCGCGGCGGCCTGCGCACCCTGCTCTTCCTGCGCATTCCCACCGCCGCGCAGCGAGCCGCCGCCGGCCCGCTCGACTGCCTGGGCATCGCCGGCGCCGCCCGCGCGATGGCGCCGGCCGCGATGCGCGCCGAGCTGGCGCCGGTGGCGGATTTCTTCCGTGCCAGCGGCGCCCGGGTGCTGCACTACAAGACCTGTTCCACCTTCGACAGCGCGCCCGACATCGGCAACATCGCGGTCGCGGTGGCGGTGCTGCGGCAGGCGGTCGAACAACCCTGGGCGGCGGTCGTCGGCGGCCAGCCCGGGCTCGGCCGCTACTGCCTGTTCGGCCATCTGTTCGCCGCGGCCGGCAGCGGCGGCGCGGTGTTCCGGCTGGATCGCCATCCGACGATGAGCCGGCATCCGGTGACGCCGATGCACGAATCCGATCTGCGCCGGCACCTGGCCGCGCTCGGGCTGGAGAAGACCGCGCTCGTTTCCTATACCGCCGACCGCATCGACACCGCGCTGGCCGAGGCACTGGCCGATGCGCCGGAGGCGGTGCTGTTCGACGTCGACCGCCCGGCGCGGCTCGCCGGCATCGGCGCGGTGCTGCGGGCGCACGCCGCGCAGCGCACCCTGCTGGCGGTAGGCCCGAGCAGCGTGGTGCAGGCTCTGGCGCCGGCGGACGACAGCGCGACGGCGGCGCCCCTGGCGGCGGCCGACGGCCCGGTGCTGGCGTTCGCCGGCAGCCTGTCGCCGGTCACCGCGCAGCAGGTGGCGCAGGCGGTGTCGTACCGCAAGCTGTGGATCGACGCGGCCGAGCTGGCCTCCGGCCGGCACGAGCGGCTGGCGGGCGAGATCGCGACGCACCTGGACGGCGGCACGCATCTGCTGGCCTGCATCCGTCCGCCCGACGCCGCCGCCGGCCACGACACGCCCGACGGCCGGCAGCTGGCGCGGGCCGGCGGCGCGCTGATCGCGCGGGTGCTCGACCGGGTGCCGGTGCGCCGCCTGGGCATCGCCGGCGGCGACACCTCCAGCCTGGGGGTGCAGGCGCTGGACGCCTGGGGACTGTCCTACCGCAGCGAGGTCGGCCCCGGCGCGCCGATGTGCCGGCTGCACAGCGACCGGGCCTGCCTCGACGGCATGGAGATCATGTTGAAGGGCGGCCAGATGGGCACGCCCGACGTGTTCGAGCGGCTGGTGCACGGCACCGCCTGAGCGCCCGGGCCGGCAGGCCCCGAGAATGCCGGCTTCGGTCACAGCATTCCAGGCGGAAACATGAAGCGAATTTGCATCTTCGGCGCCGGCGCGGTCGGCGGCAACATGGCGGCGCAGCTGGCGCGCGCCGGCCTGCAGGTGTCGGTGGTGGCGCGCGGCGCGCACCTGGCGGCGATCCGCGCCGACGGCCTGCGCCTGATCACGCCCGACGACGATTTCACCGTGCGGGTGCAGGCCTCCGACGACCCGGCGTCGCTCGGCCCGCAGGATCTGGTCGTCACCACGCTCAAGGCCCACACCCTGGGCGCCGCGGCCGACGGCATCGCGGCGCTGCTGCAGCCCGAGACGCCGGTGGTGTTCGCGGTGAACGGCATTCCCTGGTGGTATTTCCACCGCTTCACCGGCCCGGCCGGCGCGCCCGACCGGCGCCTGCCCCGGGTCGATCCGGACGACCGGCTGTGGCGCACCATCGGCCCGGAGCGGGCGCTGGGCTGCGTGATCCGCTCGCCCAACGACCTGGTCGCGCCCGGCGTGGTGCGCTGCAACGGCCCGCACAGCAGCTTCACCCTCGGCGAGCCCGACGGCAGCGACTCGCCGCGGCTGCGGCAGGCGGTCGCCGCGCTGGCGCCCGGGCTGCCCGGCGCGCAGGCGACCGACGCCATCCGCCAGAAGATCTGGGCCAAGCTGGCGCTGAACGTGCCGAGTTCGATGATGGCGGTGCTGACGATGACCGCCGCCCACGACACCTTCGCCAACCCCGACACCCGCGCGCTGTACCGGCGCCTGGGCGAGGAGACCGAGAGCGTCGCCGCGGCGTATGGCGAGGCCGCCGGCTTCGACCTGGCGGCGCACGAGAAGGCCGCCACCACCATGCGCCATCCGCCGTCGATGCTGCAGGACCTGCTGGCCGGCCGGCCGCTGGAGATCGACGCGCAGCTCACCACGGTGCAGGACCTGGCGCGCGCCGCCGGGGTGGCCACGCCGACGCTCGACCTGCTGCTGCCGCTGGTGGTGCAGCGGGCCGCTTCCGAGTACCGGCTGGCGGCGGCCTGAGGCGCCCGACGGCGGCGCCCGGATGCAGCCGTCGCCCGCCCGGCGGCCTCAGTCGGGCATCAGCAGCGCCCGCTGCGCCTGCGCCCACTGCCGCAACGCATCCCACGTCGCCCGCATCCGGCGCTGATGCCTCATCTCCACCGGCATCGACATCCAGAACTTGCGGGTGAAGCGCACCTCGCCCGGCAGCACCCGCCGCAGGCCCGGATGCCCGTCGGCCAGAAACGCCGGCAGCACCGCCAGCCCGGCGCCGGCCGCGGCCGCGTGCATCTGCGCGGTGACGCTGGTGCTGCGCAGGGTGAAGCGCTGCGGCATGCGGTTCTCGCCCAGGAAGCGCAGCTCCTTGCTGAACAGCAGGTCGTCGATGTAGCCGACCAGGGCGTGCTCGCGGATGTCCTCGGCGCTGCGCAGCGGCGCGCTGCGGGCCAGGTAGGCGGGGGCGGCGTAGAGCTGCAGCGCGTATTCGCACAGCTGCACCACCAGGTAGGGGCCGCGCGGCGGGCGCTCCAGGGCGATCACGATGTCGGCCTCGCGCCGGGAAATGCTGACGATCGCCGGCACCGCCAGCAGCTCGATGGTGAGCAGCGGATGCGCCGCCGCGAACGCGCCCAGGTGCGGCGCCAGCACCGCGCTGCCGAAGCCCTCGGTGGCGCCCACCCGCACCACGCCCGCCAGGGCACCCGCGCCGCCCTCGCCTGCGCCCTCGCCGGGCGCGCGCACCAGGCCGGCGGCGGCCTCCATCGCCTCGGCCGCCGGCAGCAGTTCGCGGCCGGCGTCGGTCAGCGCCATGCCGGTGGCGGCGCGCGCGAACAGGCTGCGGCCCAGCTGCTTTTCCAGGGCCTGCACCCGGCGCGAGACGGTGGCCTGGTCCACCTCCAGCCGGCGTGCGGCGACCGCCATGCGGCCGGTGCGCGCCAGCTCCAGAAAAAACCGCAGGTGGTCCCAATCCATCGCATCGCTCCTCGGTCGGCTCTTGCAAATCTGCATCGCAGAACGCGTTCGTGTCTATTGTGCTGGCAGATTTGCAGCCCTAGCATCGTCCGGCATCACCCCTAAAAAGACAGGAGACCGGCATGTCGGCGAACCCCGTGTTCATTCCCCAGATTCCCACCGTCAAGCTGCTGATCGGCGGCCGCTTCGTCGAGTCGCGCAGCACCGAGTGGCGCGACATCGTCAACCCCGCGACGCAGGAGGTGCTGGCGCGGGTGCCCTTCGCCACCGACGAGGAGATCGGCCAGGCGGTGGCCGCCGCGCAGCAGGCCTTCACGACCTGGCGCAAGGCGCCGATCGGCGCCCGGGCGCGCATCTTCCTCAAATACCAGCAGCTGATCCGCGAGAACCTGCAGGAGCTGGCCGCCATCCTCACCGCCGAGCAGGGCAAGACCCTGCCCGACGCCGAAGGCGACGTGTTCCGCGGCCTGGAGGTGGTGGAGCACGCCGCGTCGATCGGCAACCTGCAGATGGGCGAGCTGGCCCACAACGTGGCCGCCGGTGTCGACACCTACACCCTGATGCAGCCGCTGGGCGTGTGCGCCGGCATCACCCCGTTCAACTTCCCCGCGATGATTCCGCTGTGGATGTTCCCGATGGCGATCGCCTGCGGCAACACCTTCGTGCTCAAGCCCTCCGAGCAGGACCCGATGGTGACGATGCGCCTGTGCGAGCTGGCGCTGGAGGCCGGCATTCCGCCCGGCGTGCTGAACGTGGTGCACGGCGGCGAACGCGCGGTGAACGCGCTCTGCGACCACCCGGACATCAAGGCGATCTCCTTCGTCGGCTCGACGAAAGTGGGCACCCATGTCTACCAGCGCGCCACCCTGGCCGGCAAGCGCGCGCAATGCATGATGGGCGCGAAGAACCACGCCATCGTGCTGCCCGACGCGAACAAGGAACAGACCCTGAACGCCATCGCCGGCGCGGCCTTCGGCGCCGCCGGCCAGCGCTGCATGGCGCTGCCGGTGGTGGTGCTGGTGGGCCAGGCGCAGCAGTGGATTCCCGACCTGGTGGCCAAGGCGCGCAGCCTGAAGGTGGGGCCGGGCACCGGCGCCGGGGTGGATGTGGGGCCGCTGGTGTCCTGCGCGGCGCACCAGCGGGTGACGGGGCTGATCGAGCGCGGCGTGGCGCAGGGCGCGACGCTGGAACTCGACGGCCGCGAGGTCCGGGTGGCGGGCTTCGAGCGCGGCAATTTCGTCGGGCCGACCATCTTCTCGGGTGCGGCGCCCGGCATGGACATCTACGACCACGAGATCTTCGGCCCGGTGCTGGCGCTGGTGGCCGCCGACGACATCGACCAGGCGATCGACTTCGTCAACGCCAACCCGAACGGCAACGGCACCGCCATCTTCACCCAGTCGGGCGCCGCGGCCCGGCGTTTCCAGGAAGAGGTGGATGTCGGCCAGGTCGGCATCAACGTGCCGATCCCGGTGCCGGTGCCGCTGTTCTCCTTCAGCGGCTCGCGCGCCTCCAAGCTGGGCGACCTGGGGCCCTACGGCAAGCAGGTGGTGCTGTTCTATACCCAGACCAAGACGGTCACCCAGCGCTGGTTCGACGACAGCACCGTCGCGCACGGCGTGAACACCACCATCTCCCTCAAATAGCCGCCGCACGCCTCGTCCTGCACAGGAGACAAAAAATGAAAATCGGTTTTCTCGGCCTGGGCCACATGGGCGGCCCGATGGCGGCCAACCTGCTCAAGGCCGGCCATGCGCTGGTGGTGTTCGACCTGGCGCCGCAGGCGGTGGCCGCGGCGGTGCAGGCCGGCGCCCGGGCCGTGTC
>JAKONS010000081.1 GCA_022701845.1 Burkholderiaceae bacterium | reverse complement strand
GCCCTGCAGGTCCAGTGCGGAATTCATCTGCTCGAGGAAATTGCCCAGCATGGTGTCGTCGACCTTGCCGTGCAGGCGGATGGCGGGGTGCTTCAGTAGTTCGTTCGGGATCATGGTGGCTACGCGGCGCTGCGCGAAGGCGTGGTGGAGGGAGGCCGCTTTATCCGCGCGAAACACCGGCCTGCATGCCTGCCTAAGCGGCAATCACGAGTAGGACTTCAGCCGGAACATCGCCCCGGCTGGTGATCTTGTGCGGCACCGCGGAATTGAAATGCGCGCAGTCGCCGGCTTCCAGCGCCTCGCTGCGATTGGCCAGCTGCAGGGTGATGGCGCCGCGCAGCACATACAAAATCTCCTCGCCCTCGTGGTGGCTCATCGGATGGTCGCGCTCGCGCGGGTGGCCCGGCTGCAGCACGAAGGCCAGCATGCGGTGGCCGGGCGCGGTGCCGGCCACCACCCGGGGCTCGCCCTGCGCCGGGTTGCGGGCGCGGGCCTCGGCGGCGCGGGTGATGGTGACCGGGTCGGTATCCGACGGCTCGCCGAACAGTTCCTCCACCGGCACCTTCAGCGCCTTGGCCAGCTTCAGCGCCGCACCGATCGAGGGCGTGGAGGCGCCGCGCTCCACCTTGGACACATAGCTGCGGGTCAGGTCGGCCGCCTGCGCCAGGGTTTCGAGGGTCAGGCCGGCCTGCACCCGCAGCAATTTCAACTTGATGGACATCTGGATCTTGCAGGACACATGTGTCCAATACTAAACTTGAGTCATTCCGGCCCGGCTCTTGCTAGACCGCACTCGTTCCAACCGAAGGAGTATTGTCATGTCGATCGTTCACCGCCTCCGTACCCGCGCAGCCCGCAGCGCCGCGCGCCTCGCGCCCGCCCTGTGCGCCGCCGCGCTGCTGGCCATCCCGGCCGCGCCGGCCACCGCCCAGTCGGCCCCGCCCGCCTATCCGAACAAGCCGATCCGGCTGGTGATCCCGTTCGGTGCCGGCGGCATCACCGACGTGGTCGGCCGGCTGATCGGCCAGCAGCTGGGAGAGGAGCTCAGGCAGTCGGTGATCATCGACAACCGCGCCGGCGCCGGCGGCAGCATCGCCGCGCAGGCGGTGGCGCAGGCCGCGCCCGACGGCTACACCCTGCTGCTGGCGACGGTCGGCACCCAGGTGGTCAACAAGATGATCTACAGCAAGCTGGCCTACGACCCGGCCGCCTTCGCCCCGGTC
Source organism: Burkholderiaceae bacterium (assembly GCA_022701845.1). The sequence goes on along the minus strand of JAKONS010000081.1, from coordinate 8,864 downwards.
TCGCTGGTGAGCAACTCGCCCTATGTGATGGCGGTGAGCGACATCCCCGGCGTGACCGACCTGCAGACCCTGGTGACCTATGCCCGGGCGCATCCGGGCCAGCTGAATTTCGGCTCGGCCGGCAACGGCAGCTCGCCGCACCTGGGCATCGAGCTGTTCAAGCTGTCGACCAAGACCTTCATCGTGCACATCCCGTTCAAGAGCGGCGCCGAGGCGGTCAACGCCGCGCTGGCCAACCAGGTGCAGATCGTCATCGACGCCATCCCGGTGATCCAGCCGCAGGTCAAGGCCGGCCGGCTGAAGGCGCTGGCCATCGCCGACAGCCGCCGCAACCCGGCCGTGCCGAACCTGCGCACCAGCGCCGAGCAGGGCGTGCCGGGCTTCCAGATCGGTTCCTGGAACGCCATCGTGGCGCCGCCGGGCACGCCCGCCGCGCAGGTCGAGGTGCTGTCGCAGGCGCTGTCCCGGGTGCTGGCGCGGTCCGAGGTGGTGGCGAAGCTCGCCGATCTCGGCATCGAGCCGATGCCCACCGGCGTGGCCGCGTACAACACCCATGTGCGGGCGGAAACCGAGAAGTGGTCGCGCGTGACCAAGGCCGCCGGCACCAAGCTCGACTGAAGGCCGACCCCATGCTGCTCTACGACACCCAACGCTCCGGCAACGCCTGGAAGGTGCGGCTGCTGGCCGGCCTGCGCGGGCTGGACCTGCCGCGCCGCACCCTGTCGATCGACCGCGGCGACCTGCGCGGCGACGACTTCCTGGCGATCGCGCCCTTGCGCCAGGTGCCGGTGCTGGTGCTGGACGACGGCAGCGCGGTCGCCGAATCGATGGCGATCCTGTTCCTGTTGGCCCAGGGCAGCGACTGGTGGCCGCGCCTGCCGGCCGAGCAGGCGCGGGTGCTGACCTGGCTGTCGTTCGAGCAGGAGCGGCACATGAAGCCGCTGGCCCAGCTGCGCCTGCACCTGGGCCTGCACCGCGACCGCGACCCGGCCGGCGACGAGATGCGCCACCATGCGCAGGAGGCGCGGGCCGCGCTCGACATCCTGGACGCGCAGCTGCGGCGCCAGGGCGCGGACGGCTGGGTCGCCACCGGCGGGCATCCCAGCATCGCCGACGTGGCGCTCTACCCCTACACCCGCATGGCGCCGATGGGCGGCATCGACCTGCAGCCGTATCCGGCCGTCGGCGCCTGGCTGGCGCGCATCGAGGCGCTGCCGGGCTACCAGCCGCTGTTCCCCGGCCGGCCCGAACTCAATTTCTCGACCGTGGAATCCACCCCGGCATCCTGATACCGAACCCTCCCAGGAGACATCCCCATGACCACCCCGGACACCTTCGCCCTCGACAAGCAGGCCCTGGTGCAGAACGCCTACCGCCAGATGGACACCCACCTGGAAGACAGCGGCTACACCCTGCGCCAGAAGCTGGCCCTGACCTGCCGCATCCTGTTCGACAACGGCCACGATTCCGGCCTGGCCGGCCAGATCACCGCCCGCACCGACCAGCCCGGCAGCTACCTCACCCAGCGCCTCGGCCTGGGCTTCGACGAGATCACCGAAGACAACCTGATCACCGTCGACGAGGACCTGAACGTGCTGGCCGGCGACGGCATGGCCAACCCGGCCAACCGCTTCCATTCCTGGGTCTACCGCGCCCGCCCGGATGTCGCCTGCATCGTGCACACCCATGCGGTGAGCGCCGCCGCGCTCGGCATGCTGGAGACGCCGCTGCAGATCTCCCACATGGACAACTGCGTGCTCTACGACGACGTCGCCTTCGTCGCCCAATGGCCGGGCATCCCGGTCGGCAACGAGGAGGGCGAGTTCATCGCCGCGGCGCTCGGCAGCAAGCGCGCGCTGCTGCTGGCCCACCACGGCCTGCTGATCGCGGCCAGCAGTGTCGAGGAGGCGGTGGTGCTGGGCGTCGCCTTCGAGCGCGCGGCCCGCATGCACCTGCTGGCGGCTGCCGCCGGCGACATCCAGCCGATCGACGCGCAGCTGGCCCGCGAGGCGCACGACTGGGTGCTGCGGCCCAAGCGCAACGCGATCGCCTTCGACTACTACGCCCGCCGCAGCCTGCGCCACGGGCGCCACGCGGACTGCCTCTCGGCCGCGCACCGCAGCGTCTGAGCCCCCGGCCGGTCCGGCGCGCGCGGCGTGCCGGCACCGGCGGCACGCGCAGTCAATCGCACGGCGCGCCGGGGCATGCGCGGGCCCGGGCCGGTCCCTAGCATTCCCCGACGCCGCCTCGCGCCCGACCACGCTCCATCCCGGACGTTCGGCGCGCGGCACCGGGAGAGCCCGTGCTGACGCTTTTCGACCATCCCCGCTCCGGCAATTGCTACAAGGTCCGGCTGTTCCTGGCGCTGCACGGCATCCGGTACGTCTCCCGCTATGTCGACGTGCTGGGCCGTGCCAACCGCAGCCCGGCCTACGCGGCGGTGAACCCGTTCTGCCAGGTGCCGACCCTGCAGGACGGCGACGACCTGATCTGGGACAGCCAGGCCATCCTGTGCCACCTGGCCGCCCGCCATGCGCCCCACTGGCTGCCGCAGCCGGGCACGCTCGACCATGCCCGGGTGCAGCAATGGCTCTCGGTGTCGTCCAACGAGATCGCCAACAGCCTGCAGCCGCTGCGGCTGGTGCACATCGTCGGCATCGACGAGGCGGCGCACCACCTGGGCGTGGCGGTCGAGTCGTTCGACCTGGCCGGCTGCATCGCCCGCAGCGAACGCCTGCTGTCGGTGATGGACGCCCATCTGGCCGACCACGGCCCGTGGCTGGCCTGCCCCCGGCCGACCGTGGCCGACATCGCCTGCTACGGCTACGTCTGCCGCGCCCACGAGGCGCGCATCGACCTGGCCGCGCAGTTCCCCGCCGTGGCGGCCTGGGCCGGGCGCATCGCCGCGCTGCCTGGCTATCTGGGCATGGAAGCCTCGGCGCATCCGACCTGAATCCCCGCGTTTCGACAACACCGCCGCACAGGCAACAAGGAAGGAAAACCATGAGCGCACTCAGTCCCCCGGTCGCCCCCTCGTCGACGGTCGCCCCGGCAGCGCCGCCGCGCAAGCTGCTGCGCGTCGGTGCCGCCACGGTCGTCGGATCGACCATCGAGGCCTTCGACTTCCTGGCCTACGGCACCGCCACCGCGCTGGTGTTCAACAAGCTCTTCTTTCCCAACTTCGACCCCGCCCTGGCCACGCTGGCGGCCTTCGGGACTTTCGCCAGCGGCATGCTGGCGCGCCCGCTGGGCGGCATCCTGTTCGGCCACTTCGGCGACCGCATCGGCCGCAAGTCGATGCTGACGCTGAGCCTGCTGATGATGGGCATCTGCACCGTGCTGATCGGGCTGCTGCCGACCTACGAGTCGATCGGCGTCTGGGCGGCGGTGCTGCTGGTGGTGCTGCGCATCGGCCAGGGACTGTCCTTCGGCGGCGAGATGGGCGGCGCGATGCTGATGGCGGTCGAGCATGCGCCGCCGAAGTGGAAATCGTTTTTCGGCAGCCTGCCGCAGATGGGTGCGCCGCTCGGCATCCTGCTGTCGACCGGCGCCTTCGCCCTGGTGACCCAGCTGCCGGAATCGGACTTCCTGCGCTGGGGCTGGCGCATTCCCTTCGTCGGCAGCGCGCTGCTGGTGGTGGTGGGCCTGCTGATCCGCATGGGCGTGCCGGAGTCGCCGGAATTCGTGCGGGTGAAGACGCAGCACCGCACCGCCAGCCTGCCCGCACGCGACGTGGTGCTGCAGCACCTGCGCCCGCTGGTCCTGTGCATCACCGGCAAGCTGGCCGAGGTAACGCTGGTGTTCACCATGCTGGTGTTCTCGGTCTCCTTCGCCATCGGCAAGCTGGGCTTCACCCGGGCGGCGGCGCTGAACGCGCTGCTGCTGGGCGCGCTGGGCCTGACCATCAGCATCCCGTGCTTCGGCTGGCTGGCCGACAAGGTGGGCGCGCGCCGTCTGTACATCGTCGGCGGGCTGCTGATGGCGGCGATGGCGGTGCCGCTGTTCCAGGCTATCGGCAGCGGCTCCTACACCGCGTTCACCGTGGCGATGGTGGTCGCGCTGACGCTGAACTACGGCCTGATGTTCGCGCCGCAGACCAACCTGTATGCGGTGCAGTTCCCGCCGGAGGTGCGCTATTCCGGCATCTCGATCGGCATCCAGCTGGCGGCGGCCATCGGCGGCGGTTTCGCGCCCATCGTGGCGACCGGGCTGGTGGCGCGTTTCGGCAGCATCACCGCGGTGGGCGGCTACCTGGCGGTGCTGGGGCTGGTGGCGGCGCTGTCGGCGTACCTGATGAAGCCGACGCCGCAGGAAATCGGCGGCTGAATCTCAGCCCGCCTGCCGCCGCCAGCCGGCCGGCGGCAGGCCGTAGGCCTTGCGGAAGCTGCGGCTGAAATGGCTGGAATCGGCGAAGCCGGCGCGCAGGCCGATCTCGGTCACGCTGAGGTGGCGCAGCCGCTCGCTGCGCAACTCGTCGCGGGCGCGCTGCAGGCGCTTCTCGCGCAGGTAGTCGCCGTATTTCAGGCCGCGCGCCTCGAACAGCCGGTGGGTGTAGCGCTTGGAGATGCGCAGTTCGCGGGCGATGGCGTCGACCGACAGCCCGGCGTCGCCGAGCGAGGCGTCGACAAAAGCCACCAGGCGCTGCCAGCGGTCGGTCTCGGCGCCGGCGGGTGCGTCGTCGCTGCCGGCGCCGAGGGTGTCGCAGTAGGCGGCGGCCAGCAGCGACACCATCGACTGCTCGTAGAAATAGGCGCCGGCGGCACTGGCGGTGTCGCGCGCCGGGCGCTCGCCGAACACGCAGGCCAGCTGCTCGCGCACCGCGCGGGTGAGCGGCCGGTCGGCCGCGGCGCGCCCGGGCTGGAAACGCTGGGCCATGTCGGAATAGATGCCGAACAGGCGCGACGCCGGCAGCTTCAGCGCCACCAGGTCGCTGTCGTCCTCCAGGCTGATGGTCGACGGCCAGGCGGTGGTGCGGAACAGGATGTCGCCGCTGTCGAACGCCAGCCGGGTGCCGGCCTGTTCCATCCAGCCCTGGCCCCGCATCACGAACAGCGCGAGCACCTCGCGCTCGCGGGTCTCGGCCGCCGGCGCCCGGTGCCGTACCTCGATCGCGGAGGCCTGCAGGCGGGAGGCCAGGCCGCCGCCGGCCAGCCGGCAGGCCTGCAGGGCGAACTGCGGATCGCGACCGCGGGTGCACAGGTCGCCGGGGTAGGCGAGGGCGTCGAGCGCGCTGCCGAAACCCTGCACGTCCTCGTGATAGAAGGGCCTGAATTTCGGGGCGAAGTTCAGATCGAGGGCGGCGTCGTGGGGCATCGAAGTTTTCCTTTTGCGCAGGGCCACGCATGCTCCGTGCCATCGGCGCGGAGGCGGCAGCGCCGACCTTAGCGGCCCGCGGCCGGTGGCGCGCCCGGTCAAACCCAGTGCGCGCTCGTGCAAGCCGGCGCGCGGTGCCTGCGCCACCATCGGGCATCGACGGCCCGGCGCCGCCGCTTCCGGCTCTCCCGCCGCCCTACCCGAGACCCTGCATGAGCGTCACATCCCCCCCCACCGGCAACGCACCGACGCCGGACTTCGCCGCCCAGTTCTTCGCCCGCTCCGACGGCCAGCTCGACCTCGGCAACTGGACCCAGAACGAGAAGGTGGCGCTCAGCTGCCGCATCCTGGCGCGGGAAGGCCATTCGGAAACGCTGGCCGGGCAGATCACGGTGCGCCAGCCGGACGGCACCTTTCTCACCACGCCGCTGGCGCGCTCCTTCGCCGAGATCGAGCCGAACGGGCTGCTGCGCATCGACGATTCGCTGCGGGTGCTCGAAGGCGAGGGCGTGGCCAACCCGGCGGTGCGTTTCCACCTGTGGGTGTACCGCGCCCGGCCGGACGTCAACTGCATCGTGCACACCCATCCGCCCTATGTGTCGACCCTGTCGATGACCGGCGAGCCGCTGGCCATCGCCCACATGGACGCCACGCCCTTCTTCGACGATTGCGCGCACCTCAAGGAGTGGCCGGGCCTGCCGATCGCCGACCTGGAGGGCGAGATCATCTCGGCCGCGCTCGGCGACAAGCGCACCATCCTGCTGGCCAACCACGGCTTCCTGGCGGCCACCGGCTCCATCGAGGAAACGCTGTACCTGTCGGTGCTGATCGAACGCGCTGCGCGCAACCAGCTGCGGGCGATGTCGGCCTACGGCCGGGTGGTCCCGCTCGACCCGGCGATGGCCCGGGAATCGCACGATTTCCTGCTCAAGCCCAGCATCGTGAAGGCCAGCTTCGCGATGTTCGCGCGCCAGATCCGTTTCTGACCCGGCACGGACCGGCGCTCAGCCGGCGTGCTGCACCGCAGCGCGGTGCAGCGGCAGACCGGGCGTATCGAGCTCCGCCCGCAGCACCGTGCCGTGGGTCGAATCGGTGACATACACCGTGCGCCGGTCGGCCCCGCCGAAGGCCAGGTTGGTGATCGACGCGCCGGCCGGCCCGCGCAGCACCGCCACCGGCTCGGCGCGGGCGTTCAGCACCCACACATAGCCCAGGCCGGGGTTGGCCACCAGCAGCCGGCCGGTCTCGTCCACCGCCAGGCCGTCGGGGCCGCTCGGGCCGTAGGAGGTGAAGAAGCGGCTCACCTTGGCCACGCTGCCGTCGGCCTGCAGCGGCACCCGCCAGACGCAGTTGTCGCGGGTCACCGCCAGGTACGCCACCTTCTGGTCGGGCGACAGCGCCACGCCGTTGGGGCTGGGCACGTTGCCCAGCAGCAGGTCGAGCTGGCCGGAGGGCCGCAGCCGGTAGAGCCGGCCGGTGGGGTCGTGCAAACCGGTCTGGCCCTGGTCGGTGAAATACAGGTTGCCCTGCGCATCGAACACCAGGTCGTTCACGCCCTTGAAGCGTTCGCTGTTGCGCCGTTCCAGGTAGGGCTCGACCCGTCCGCTGGCGATGTCGAGGCGCATCAGGCCGTTGCGGTAGTCGGTGATCAGCAGGGTGCGGCTGTCGAGCAGCTTCATGCCGTTAGGCTCGCCGTCGTATTCGGCGACCAGCGACCAGGCGCCGGCGGCATCGATGCGGAAGACGCGGCCGAACGGGATGTCGGTGACGAACAGGTTGCCCGCGTCGTCGACCACCGGGCCTTCCAGGAAGGAGTCGGTGGGCTGGCCGCCGCGGTTGGCGCGGCTCCATTCGCTGTGCCGGCGTTGGCGGAAGGCGTCGGGCAGGCGGGTGAAGGGGGCGAGGTCGCGCACCGCGGGCGGGGTCGGCAGGAACATGGGCGTCGTCTCAGGTGGTGGGCAGGGGGGTGTCGAAGCCGTAGAGCGCTGCCGGGTTGTCGACCAGGATCGCGTCGCGCTGCGCCGGGCTGTCGCACCAGCGCTCCAGCCGGTCGAGCAGCAGCGCGTCGTCGACGCTGCCCGGCGCGGCGGTGGTGTGCGGCCAGTCGCTGCCCCACAGCATGCGCTGCGGGGCGGCGCGCACCAGCGCGGTGGCGAGCGCGTCGCGGTCGGCGTAGTCGGGTGCGCCGCTGCGCGACGCCATGTAGGCGCCCGACAGCTTCACCCAGGTGCGGCCCGCGTCCAGCAGTTCGCGCACCAGCGCAAAGGCGGCGCCCTGCACGCCGTCCTCCGGGGCGATCAGCGCCATGTGGTCGATGACCAGCGGCACCGCCAGCGCCTGCAATGCCCGCAGATGCGGCGCCAGCGCCAGCAGCATTGCCGACGGCGCCAGCACCTGGATATGCCAGCCGAGCGGCGCCGCTTTGGCGCCCAGCACCGCCAGCATCTCCGGCGGCGTCACGCCCCAGGATTGCGGGCTGTAGAAGTTGACGCGCAGGCCGCGCACCCCGTGCGCCTGCAGCCTGCGCAGCTCGGCCGGGTCCACGTCGGCATCGACCACCGCCACGCCGCGCGCCTGCGGGCCCAGGGCGGCCAGCGCGTCCAGGGTGCAGCGGTTGTCGGTGCCGTAGGTCGACGGCGTGACGACGACGGTGCGGCCGGTGCCCAGGCGCCGCTGCAGGGCGCGGTAGGCCGGCACGTCGGCCACCGGCGGGGTGCGGCGCCAGTGCGGCGACGCCGCGAAACGCGGGTCGAAGATGTGCATGTGGCTGTCGCAGGCGCCGGCCGGCACCGGGCGGGCCGGGGCGGCGGTGCCGGCGGAGTGGGGTGCGGCGACGCCGGGCATCTCGGCTCAGTCCAGCTTGATGGCGCCCTTGCGCACCACCTCGGCCCACTTGGCCTGTTCCTTCTGCAGGAAGGTGGCGAACTCGGCCGGCGTGTTGCCCACCGTCTGCGCGCCCATGTCGGCGAAGCGTTTCTTCAGGTCGTCTTCCTGCAGCGATTCGACCGCCGCCTGGTGCAGCCGCTGCACCACCGCCGGCGGGGTGCCGGCCGGCAGCAGCAGGCCGTTCCATTCGAAGGCCTCGTAGCCGGGCAGCACCGATTCGGCGACGGTGGGCACGGCGGGCAGCAGCGGCGAGCGGCGCGGCGCCGAGATCGCCAGCGCGCGCAGCTTGTCGGTCGACACCAGCGGGTAGCTGGCGGCCATGGTGCTGAACATGAAATCGACCTGGCCGCCCATCACGTCGGAGATCGCCGGGCCGCCGCTCTTGTAGGGCACATGCACCATGTCCAGACCGAGGCCCTGGCGGTACAGCTCGGCGGCCAGGCGCTGCACCGTGCCGCTGCCGCCGGAGGCGAAGTTGATGCTGCCGGGCTTGGCCTTGGCGCGGGCGATCAGGTCCTTCTGGTCCTGGATCGGCGAGTCCTTGCGCACGATCAGCACGTTCGGCGAGAGCGACACCAGCGTCAGCGGCTGGAAGCTCCTGTCGGTGAAGGCCAGGTTGGTGAACAGCGCCGGGTTGATCGAGAACGGCGTGGCGTCGTACAGCA
>JAKONS010000075.1 GCA_022701845.1 Burkholderiaceae bacterium | reverse complement strand
ACCAGGCCCCACCAGGTGTCGATGGCGAAGCCGCGCAGGGTGTCGGACACCGGCGGCACGTCGGGCAACTGCGGCGAGCGGCGGGCGGTGGTGACGGCGATCGCCTTGAGCTTGCCGGCGCGGATGTTGGGCGCGGCGGTGGCGAGGTTGTCGAAATTGAAGTCGACCTGGCCCGACAGCAGCGCCAGCTGCGCCGGGCTGCCGCCGTTGTAGGGGATGTGCACCGCGAAGATGCCCGCCATCTGCTTGAACATCTCGCCGGCCAGGTGGCCGGCGCTGCCGTTGCCGCCGCTGCCGTAGTTCAGCTTGCCCGGGTTGCGCTTGCCGTAGGCGATCAGGTCGGCCACGCTGCGGATGTCGAGGCGCTGGGCGGTGTCGGCGTTCATCACCAGCACGTTGGGCACCCGCACCATCTGGGTGACGCCGGCGAAATCCTTCGCCGCGTCGTAGGGCATACGCTTGTACAGCCACGGGTTGACCGCATGGGTGGCGGTGGCGGCGATGCCGATGGTCAAGCCGTCGGGCGCGGCCTTGGCGACGACGTCGGCGCCGATGTTGCCGCCGGCGCCGGGCTTGTTGTCGATGATCACCGGGCCCAGGCTGTGCTGCACCCGTTCGGCCAGGATGCGGGCGGTGGCGTCGATCGGTCCGCCGGCGGCATAGGGCACCACCAGCCGGATCGGGCGGCCGGACAACTGGGCCAGGGCGTGGGTAGGCGCGATCAGCGCGGAGGCGCCGGCGGCGCTGGCGGAAAGAATCAGGTGGCGGCGTTGCATGCTCGAATCCTCGATGGGTCTGCGTTGTCTTCTTTGTTCTGGTGGCGGGCGTCGTCGGGGCCGCCCGCTGCGGCGTGCGTCGGGCTCAGGCCGCGTGTTTGTCGGCCTCGCTGGTGAAGGCGTCTGCGTAGAACTCTTCTGCCGGCAGGCCGCGCTCGGCCACATAGGCCCGCTGCGCCGAGTCCACCACGATCGGCGCGCCGCAGGCATACACCTGGTGGCCCGACAGGTCGGCGAAATCGTCGAGCACCGCCTGGTGCACGAAGCCGGTGCGGCCGGTCCAGTCGTCTTCCGGCAGGGCGTTGGAGACCACCGGCAGATAGCGCAGGTTGGGCATCTCGGCGGCCTGCTGCACCACCCAGTCGTGCAGGTAGAGGTCGCTCGGGCGGCGGCCGCCCCAGTACAGGGTGACCGGGCGGTCGCTGGCCTTGAAGCGCAGCTGCTCGATCAGCGCCTTGATCGGCGCGAAGCCGGTGCCCGAGGCCAGCATCACGATCGGCTTGGTGGAGTCCTCGCGCAGGTAGAAGCTGCCGAACGGGCCTTCGCAGCGCAGGATGTCGCGCTCCTTCAGGGTGCCGAAGACCTGGTCGGTGAACTTGCCGCCGGGCATGTGGCGGATGTGCAGTTCGACGCTCGGGCCGGTGTCCTGCTGGGTGTGCGGCGCGGTGGCCATCGAATAGGCGCGGCGGCTGCCGTCGCGCAGGATGAATTCGAGGTACTGGCCGGCGTGGTAGCGCAGCGGCTCGGTGGCCGGCAGCTGCAGGCGCACCAGCATCACGTCGGCGGATTTCTTCTCCAGCAGCGACACCCGCGACGGCATCTTGCGCACCGGAAAGGCGCTCTCGTCGGTGACATTGCGCGACTCCAGCACCACGTCGGTGTGGGCGGTGGCGCGGCAGGTGAGGATGAAGCCGGCCGCCTGCTCGTCGGCGCTCAGGGCCTTGGGCTGGTAGTCGGACAGGGTCACGTCGCCCTGCAACTTCTTGCACTTGCAGGAGCCGCAGGCGCCGTCCTTGCAGCCGTAGGGCAGGCCGATGCCCTGGCGGATGGCGGCCGCGAGGATGGTCTCGTCGTCCTGCAGGTTGAAGGTGCGGCCGCTGGGCAGCACGGAGACAGTGAGGCTCATCGCTGGTTATCCTCGGGGCTGGTCAAGTGCCCCGCGTGTTCGGGTCGAACTCTCGATTTTGCCTGCAATCCATTACTCCACATTCGGGCGTCCCCGTGCCCTGCCGGCACGTTTCCGGCGCAGCCGCCTGCTGATCGTCGGCTGCGGCGACGTCGGCCTGCGCGCGGCGGGCATGGCCACACGCGGCGTCGGGCTGTTGGCGCTGACTTCCTCGCCCGAACGGCTGGGTGCGCTGCGTGCCCGCGGCATCGTGCCGCTGCTCGGCGACCTGGACGATGCGGCCTCGCTGCGTCGCCTGGCCGGGCTGGCGACCCGGGTGCTGGTGCTGGCGCCGCCGCCGAGCCAGGGCGAGGGCGATCCGCGCACTGTGGCACTGCTGCGCAGCCTGGCGCGCGGCGTGCGGCCGCTGTCGCTGGTGTATGGCTCCACCACCGGCGTCTACGGCGACTGCGGCGGCGCGCTGATCGACGAATCGCGCCGCCCGCGCCCCGCCACCCCACGCGGGCGGCGCCGGGTGGCGGCCGAGCGGGCGGTGCGCGACTGGGGGCAGGGCGGCACGCCGGTGTCGATCCTGCGCATCCCGGGCATCTACGCACCCGACCGCGAAGGCGGCACGCCGCGTGCCCGGCTGGAGCGGGGCACGCCGGTGCTGCGACCGCAGGACGACGTGTTCACCAGCCATGTCCATGCCGACGACCTGGCCCGGGCCTGCCTGGCGGCACTGTGGCGCGGCCGGCCGCAGCGCGTCTACCACGCGAGCGACGACACCCGGCTGAAGATGGGCGACTACTTCGACCTGGCCGCGCGCCTCTATGGCCTGCCGCTGCCGCCGCGTGTCGATCGCGCCACCGCCGCGGCGATGCTGTCGCCGATGCAGCTGAGTTTTCTCTCGGAATCGCGGCAGCTCGACAACCGGCGCCTGAAGACCGAACTGCGGCTGGTGCTGCGCTACCCGACGGTGGAGCAGGGCCTGGCCTGAGCGAGCCGCCGCGCTGAGACAATCGCGGCCATGACAGACGACATCTCCCGCATGAACGACGCGGCGCCGGCGACCGGCGGCGCTCCCACCGATCCGCACACCCCGCTGGCGGCCGACCGGCCGGCCGACCCGGTGGCGGCGCTCTTTCCCGGCGCGCTGCATGTCGAATCGCTCGACCTGGAAGCCCAGGGCGTGGCCCGCCGGCCCGACGGCAAGGTGGTCTTCATCGAAGGCGCGCTGCCGGGCGAATGGGTGACCGCCAACGTGCACCGCAAGAAGAACAACTGGGAAGCGGCCAGCCTGGTGGCGGTACACCGCGAATCGTCGCAGCGGGTGCGCCCGGGCTGCCCGCACTTCGGCTTGCACACCGGCGCCTGCGGCGGCTGCAAGATGCAGCATCTGCACACCGGCGCCCAGGTGGCGGTGAAGCAACGGGTGCTCGAGGACAACCTGTGGCACCTGGGCAAGACCCGCCCCGACATGCTGCTGCGCCCGATCGAAGGCCCGGCCTGGGGCTACCGCTGGCGCGCCCGCCTGTCGGTGCGGCATGTGATGAAGAAGAACACGGTGCTGGTCGGTTTCCACGAGCGCAAGAGTCGCTACATCGCCGACATGCAGGTGTGCCCGGTGCTGCCGCGCCATGTCGAGGCGCTGCTGATGCCGCTGCGCGCGCTGATCGGCTCGATGGACGCCCGCGCCACCTGCCCGCAGATCGAACTGGCCTGCGGCGACGCGGTGACCGCGCTGGTGCTGCGCCACCTGGAGCCGCTGTCGGACGCCGACCTCGCCCGGCTGCGTGCGTTCGCCGCCGACCACGCCGATGCCGGCGTGCAGTGGTGGCTGCAGCCCAAGGGACCGGAGACGGTGCACCTGCTGGATCCGGACGGTGCGCCGCAGCTGTCCTATGCCCTGCCGGAATTCGGCATCGAGATGCCGTTCAAGCCGACCGACTTCACCCAGGTCAACCCGCATATCAACCGGGTGCTGGTGAGCCGCGCCCTGCGCCTGCTCGACGTGGGCGCCGACGAGCGGGTGATCGACTGGTTCTGCGGACTGGGCAATTTCACCTTGCCGCTGGCCACGCAGGCGCGCACGGTGCGCGGCATCGAGGGCAGCGACACCTTGGTGGCGCGCGCCCAGGCCAACTACCGGCGCCACCAGGCCACCGGGCCAGCGAAGCCGCTGGCGCCCACCGATTTCATGGCGCGCAACCTGTTCGCGATGACACCGGCCTTGCTGCTGAAGGACGGCGCAGCCGACAAATGGTTGGTGGATCCACCGCGCGAGGGCGCGTTCGCGCTGACGCGTGCGCTGGCCGATCTGTGCCGTCAGCAGGCCGGGCTGGAGCCGGTGGGCACCGGCGAAGCCGAGGCGGGCGAGGACACCAAGAACACCAACCAGCCGGTGCCGGCGGAGGCGCTGGTCGGCTGGTCGCCGCCGAAACGCATCGTCTATGTGAGCTGCAACCCGGCCACCCTGGCGCGCGACGCCGGGCTGCTGGTGCACCTGGGCGGATACCGGTGCAGCGCGGCCGGGGCGGTGAACATGTTCCCGCACACCGCCCATGTGGAAAGCATCGCGGTGTTCGACTACGTCGGCTTGTAGCGGACTGCCGGCCGGCTCTACAGCGGAGCGGCCTTCGCCTTGTTCTTGGGCCGGCTGGTGACGACCTTCTCGGTGTCCTTGTCGAGGCTCGCCTCGGCCTCGACCGGGGCGGCAGCCGGCGCGGCCTGCACGATGGTGGACGGCTGGCCCGCGATCTTGTTGTCGCGCATGTACTGGTCCATTTCCTTCCAGCCGGCGAACACCTGCGATTTGCTGGCCTTGGGATTCAGCGAATAGCAGTCCTCGATGCCGCGCAGGCTGTAGCGGCAGGCGCTGCCGGTGGCCTTGGCATCGGCCTCGCGCTGGGCGATGCGGGGGTCGGGCTCCAGGCCGGGAATGTCGCATCCGGCCAGCAGCAGGACCAGAAGCGGAAGACCGAGGAGGCGGAGCGGCATGGAGGGAATCGGGGTGGGTGGGTTCCCGGAATTATCGGCAGCCGCAGCGGAAACTTGAACCCCACCGAAGCGGCCCCCCATGAAAAAAGGCCCCGCGGGGCCTTTTCGAAGGTGAACGGCGGGAGCCGGTCAGTCGCGTTCGCCGCCGACGATGCCCAGCAGCGCCAGCAGGCTCTGGAACACGTTGAACAGGTCCAGGTACAGCGCCAGGGTGGCCGAGATGTAGTTGGTCTCGCCGCCGTCGAGGATCTGCTTCAGGTCGTACAGCATGTAGGCGCTGAAGATCGCGATCGAGGCCACCGAGATGGCCAGCATGGCCGCGGTGGACGGCACGAACATGGCGATCACCGACGCGATCAGCAGCACGATCACGCCGACGAACAGGAACTTGCCCATGCCCGACAGGTCGCGTTTGATGACGCTGGCCAGGGTGGCCATGGCGACGAACACGCCGGCGGTGCCGGCGAAGGCGGTCATCACCAGCGAGGCGCCGTTGGAGAAGCCCAGCACCATCGCGATCATGCGCGACAGCATGATGCCCATGAAGAAAGTGAAAGCCAGCAGCACCGGCACGCCGGCGGCGGAGTTCTTCGTCTTCTGGATCGCGTACATGAAGGCGAAGGCGCCACCCAGGAACACGACCAGGCCCAGACCGCCGCTCAGCGCGCGGGTGATGCCGGTCTGCACGCCGATCCAGGCGCCAAGGATGGTGGGCAGCATGCTGAGTGCCAGCAGCCAATAGGTATTGCGCATGACGCGCTGGCGCTGGTCGCGCTCGGCGACGGCCCAGCCGTTGGCGGCGCTGCCGTTGTTGAAGGTCTGTAGGGGTTCGCTCACGGTGTTTCTCCCAGAGTGATCGTCAATAG
>JAKONS010000069.1 GCA_022701845.1 Burkholderiaceae bacterium | reverse complement strand
GCGCAGCGCAAGCCGGCGGCGCCGTTCACCCGGCTGGCGCAGGCCGAAACCGAGCACCTCCTGACACGCCTGGGACGGCACGACGCGCGCGCCCGGCTGGCCTGAGGCCGCGTCGGACCGGCGTCGCCTGCAGCCGCTTCAGCGGATCAGCGGGCCAGCGACTTCAGCGCCAGCTTGATGCCGTCGCTCACGCCGACGTCGGCCGGCAGGGCCTTGAGCGCGGCGGCCGCTTCCTTGTCGTTGTAGCCGAGCGCCAGCAGCGCCTGCAGGATGTCGGCCTGCGCCTCGCTCGACACGCTGGCGCGCCCGCCCATGTCGGCGCCGAGCTTGCCCTTCAATTCCAGCAGCAGGCGCTCGGCGGTCTTCTTGCCGATGCCCGGCACCTTCACCAGCCGCCCGGCCTCCTGCAGCGTGATCACCTGCGCGAGTTCGGTGACGCTCATGCCCGACAGCACCGACAGCGCCATGCGCGGGCCGATGCCGGAGATCTTCACCAGCAGCCGGAACGCCTCGCGCTCGTCGTGGGTGGCGAAACCGTAGAGCAGCTGGGCATCCTCGCGCACCACGAAATGGGTCAGCAGGGTGATGCGCTCGCCCAGCGCCGGCAGGTTGTAGAAGGTGCTCATCGGCACATCCACCTCGTAGCCCACGCCGTTGCAGTCCACCAGCACCTGCGGCGGGTTCTTTTCGGCCAGCAGGCCTTGCAGTCTTCCGATCATGGGCGGCATGCTAACCCGCGCCTGCGGCCCGGCCCGCTGCCGTGGACGCGCTGTCCTACGGCCGCGCGCCCTGCACGCGGGCGACAATAGCCACCCCCCAGCCCGCCACCGCCATGATCGTCCGCCACACCTTCACGCCGCACAACAACACCCGGCTGGCCAACCTGTGCGGGCCGACCGACGAGAACCTGCGCACCATCGAGATCGCGATGGACGTCGCCATCGCCCACCGCCACGAGCAGTTCAAGGTCGACGGCTCCAAGGCCAAGGCCACCAAGGCGATGGAGATGCTGCAGGCGCTCTACCAGATGGCCGAGCGGCCGATCCCGCCGGACGTGCTGCAGCTGATGCTCGCCGGCGACCCCGACCTGGGCGAGATGGCCGCCGGCACCTCGGCGCTGCTCACCCGGCGCACGAATCTCGCGGCCCGCACGCCGGTGCAGGGACAGTATTTCGACAACATCGCCAGCCACGACATCACCTTCGGCATCGGCCCGGCCGGCACCGGCAAGACCTATCTCGCGGTGGCCTGCGCGGTCGACGCCATCGAGCGCAACGCGGTGCAGCGCATCATCCTCACCCGCCCGGCGGTCGAGGCCGGCGAGCGCCTGGGCTTCCTGCCGGGCGACCTCACCCAGAAGGTCGACCCCTACCTGCGCCCGCTCTACGACGCGCTGTACGACCTGATGGGCTACGACAAGGTGCTGAAGGCCTTCGAGCGCAACCAGCTCGAAGTGGCGCCGCTCGCCTTCATGCGCGGCCGCACGCTCAACAACGCCTTCGTCATCCTCGACGAGGCGCAGAACACCACGCCCGAGCAGATGAAGATGTTCCTCACCCGGATCGGCTTCGGCAGCAAGGCGGTGGTCACCGGCGACGTCAGCCAGATCGACCTGCCCAAGGGCTCGCCCAGCGGGCTGATCGACGCCGAGCGGGTGCTGAAGCGGGTCAAGGGCATCGCCATCACCCGCTTCACCAGCGCCGACGTGGTGCGGCATCCACTGGTGGCGCGCATCGTCGATGCCTACGAGGCGGCCGGCCGCCCGCCGGCGCAGGCCGAGGTGTTCTGACATGGCCTTGCCCACCCTGTCCCTTTCGCTGCAGTTCGGCCGCTTCGCGGTCGCCGCAGACCTCGCCGCGCACCGCGCCGCCCTGCCGCGCGGCCAGGTCGGCCGCTGGATCCGCCATGCGCTCGACCTGCCGGCCGAGATCACCGTGCGCATCGTGGACGCCGAGGAAGGCCAGTCGCTCAACCGCGAATACCGCCAGCGCGACTACGCCACCAACGTGCTCACCTTCGACTACACCCAGGAACCGGTCGTCACCGCCGACCTGGTGCTGTGCGCACCGGTGGTCGCCCGCGAGGCGCAGGAGCAGGGCAAGACGCTGGCGGCGCACTACGCCCATCTGCTGGTGCACGGCACGCTGCATGCGCAGGGCTGGGACCACGAGACCGGCGACGAGGACGCCGAGGCGATGGAAGCGCGCGAGATCGAGATCCTCGCCGGCCTGGGCCTGCCGAACCCCTACTGAGCGCCGGGCGCGGGCCGCACCGTCAGCGGAATCGTCACCGGCCCGTCGTTGACCAGGTGCACCCGCATGTCGGCGCCGAAACGGCCGGTGGCCACCACCGGATGCGCTGCCTGCGCCGCCCGCACCAGGTGGTCGTAGAGCCGCCGGCCGTCGTCCGGTGCCGCCGCGGCGCTGAAGCCCGGCCGGTTGCCGCTGCGGGTGTCGGCGGCCAGGGTGAACTGGCTCACCAGCAGCAACCCGCCGGCCACCTCCTGCAGGCTCCGGTTCATCTTGCCGGCGTCGTCGGAGAACACCCGCAGTTTCAGCAGCCGCGCCAGCAGGCGCTCGGCCTCGGCCTCGGTATCGCCGCGCTCGGCGCACACCAGCACCATCAGCCCGGTGCCGATCGCGCCCACCGTCTCGCCGGCGATCTCCACCCGCGCCTCGACCACCCGCTGCAGCACTGCCAACATGTGTTTTTCCCTTCCCTCGCCCGGCTTGCATGATCCGGCGCCGGAATGGTAACCACGGCAAACCGTGACCGCGCGGCCAGCGATTACCCTCGGCGCCTCGATTGACTTCACTGCGCGACAGAGGACACGCCCCACATGACAGACCGCTATGACTTCGACCTTTTCGTGATCGGCGGCGGCAGCGCCGGCGTGCGTTGCGCGCGCATGGCCGCGCAGCGCGGCGTGAAGGTGGCGGTGGCCGAAGCCGCCGCCATGGGTGGCACCTGCGTCAACGCCGGCTGCATCCCGAAAAAGCTCTACAGCTTCGCCGCCGGCTATGCCGAAGGCTTCGTCGAATCGGCCGGCTACGGCTGGCGCGGCGAGGCACCCACGCTGGACTGGGACGCCCTGAAGGCCGCCCGCGCCAAGGAGATCGGCCGGCTCAACGGCATCTACGCCACGCTGCTGCAGACCGCCGGCGCCACCGTGCTGCAGGGCTGGGCCAAGCTCGACGGCCCGCATGCGGTGGTGGTCGACGGCCAACGCCACACCGCCCGCCACATCGTGCTGGCCACCGGCGGCATGCCGCACGTGCCCGACGTGCCGGGCCGCGAACACGTGGTGACCTCCGAACAGATGTTCGACCTCGACCCCTTCCCGCGCCGGCTGGCGGTGGTGGGCGGCGGCTACATCGCCTGCGAGATGGCGTCGATCTTCCACGGCCTGGGCGCCGAGGTGACGCTGATGCAGCGCGGCGGCGCGCTGCTGGCCGGCTTCGACGGCGAGGTGCGCCGTTTCATCGCCTCGGAAATGGGCCGCGCCGGGGTCGACGTGCGCCTGAACTGGGCGGTGGAAGCGGTGGAGCGCAAGGACGACGGCAGCTTCTGCGTCACCGGCGCCGACGGCACGGTGTGCGATGCCGACGTGGTGCTCTACGCCACCGGCCGCAAGGCGCTGACCGCCGGCCTGGGCCTGGAGACCGCCGGGGTGGCGCTCGACGATCGCGGCTCGGTGGTGGTCGACGAGCACTACCGCAGCAACGTGCCGTCGATCCACGCCATCGGCGACATCTCCTCGCGCAAGCAGCTCACCCCGGTGGCCCTGGCCGAGGCGATGGCCCTGCTCGACATCCTGTTCGGTGCCGGGAAGGGCAAGCAGCCCCGCAAGGTCGACTACGAGATGATTCCGACGGCGGTGTTCACCCACCCCAACATCGGCACCGTGGGCCGCACCGAGGAGCAGGCCCGGGAAGACCTGGGCAGCGAAGACATCGAGATCTACCGCGCCGATTTCCGCACGCTGCGGCACACCCTGTCGGGCAGCGGCGAGCGCAGTTTCGTGAAGCTGGTGGTGCAGAAATCGACCGATCTGGTGGTCGGCCTGCACATGGTCGGAGCGGATGCCGGGGAGATCGTGCAGGGCTTCGCGGTGGCGATGCGCGCTGGCGCCACCAAGTCGCTGTTCGATTCCACCATCGGGGTGCACCCGACACTGGCCGAGGAGTTCGTCACCCTGCGCGAGCCGGCCTCGGACGACTGACCAAAGAAAAAGCCGCCTGCGCCTTCGTGGGGCGCCTGGCGGCTCGTCGATCGGGGCGGAGCCCGAATCGCTTCAGCTGAACAGCTGGGGGATGAAGTTCGGGTCGCTGCTGCTGATCAGGTCGCGCCACAGCGGGAAGCTGGCTTCGTCGATGTCTTTCTCGAAGGTGACGGCGGGCGCGTCCTTGCGCACCGGCGGCATTTCGTCGAGGGGCTGGATGCGGCGCAGCTTGAGGCCGCGAAGGGCGTCGGAATGTTCCATTGCGGCGATGACCGCTTCCGGGTTCATCATCAGTGCGAACGGGTTGGCTGCGAGGCCGCCGCTGTTGGCGTTGGTGCTCATGTTGGTGTTCCCTTTGTGGGGTGTGCGACGAGTGCCGCGGTTGAATTCGGTGACGTAACGGATGTACGCAGATGCGTTGCAATCAACTGTAAAAGCCGTGCTTTACCGACACCGTCAGGTCGCGGCGCCTGGACATGTAGGAATTTGTCTGCTCGCGGCGTCGCCGGTGCAGAAGCGGGGAAATTGCACAATCGCGGCATGCCCCATCTGCCCGCTTCCATCGCCACCCGGTCGTTCTCCGATCCCCAGGCCGCGCTGGCCCAGGTACGCACCATCTACGACGCCAGCCTGAGCCATCTGCGCGACGCCATGCAGCGCTTCGTCGCCGGCGAAGACCTGCCCGGCCATGTGCGCGCCTGCTACCCCTTCGTGCGTATACATACGGAAACCGTGGTGCGGGCCGCTTCGGCGCTGGCCTACGGCTTCGTCGAGGGCCCGGGCACCTACGAGACCACCATCACCCGCCCCGACCTGTTCGCCCGCTATCTCACCGCGCAACTGCAGCTGCTGCACCGCAGCCACGGGGTGGAGATCGAGGTGGGCGTGAGCGCGCTGCCGATCCCGGTGCACTTCTCCTTCGTCGAGAACGACCATATCGAGGGCACCCTGACACCCGAGCGCCGCATGCGCATGCGCGACGTGTTCGACCTGCCCGACCTGGCCGCGATGGACGACGGCATCGCCAACGGCACCCAGCGCGCGCAGCCCGGCACCGCGCTGCCGCTGTCGCTGTTCACCGCGCCGCGCATCGACTATTCGCTGCACCGGCTGCGCCACTACACCGGCACCGCACCCGACTGGTTCCAGAACTTCGTGCTGTTCACCAACTACCAGTTCTACATCGACGAGTTCGTGCGGCTGGGCCATGCCGCCATGGCCGACGAGGACAGCGAATACATCGCCTTCATCGAGCCCGGCAACGTGGTCACCCGCCGGCGCGGCCTGGCCGCCAAGGCCGGCGACGAACTGGGCGCCGCCCCGCCGCGCCTGCCGCAGATGCCCGCCTACCACCTGGTGCGCGCCGACCACAGCGGCATCACCATGGTCAACATCGGCGTCGGCCCCAGCAACGCCAAGACGATCACCGACCACATCGCCGTGCTGCGCCCGCATGCCTGGGTGATGCTCGGCCACTGCGCCGGCCTGCGCAACAGCCAGCAGCTGGGCGACTACGTGCTGGCCCACGGCTATGTGCGCGAGGACCATGTGCTCGACGAGGAACTGCCGCTGTGGGTGCCGATTCCGGCGCTGGCGGAAATCCAGCTGGCGCTCGAAAAAGCGGTGGCCGACGTCACCGGCCTGGAAGGCGCGGCTCTGAAGCGGGTGATGCGCACCGGCACCGTCGCCAGCACCGACAACCGCAACTGGGAACTGCTGCCCGAGAACGAGCCGCAGAAGCGCTTCAGCCAGAGCCGCGCGGTGGCGCTGGACATGGAAAGCGCCACCATCGCCGCCAACGGCTTCCGTTTCCGGGTGCCCTACGGCACGCTGCTGTGCGTCAGCGACAAGCCGCTGCACGGCGAGATCAAGCTGCCCGGCATGGCCAACCAGTTCTACCGCGAGCGGGTCGACCAGCACCTGCGCATCGGCATGCGGGCGATCGACATCCTGCGCGAGGGCGGCATCGACCGGCTGCACAGCCGCAAGCTGCGCAGCTTCGCGGAAGTGGCGTTTCAGTGAGGCTCGCCCCCAGGCTTTCTCACTGCGTGTAGACGCCAACCCCCTGCCGGGGGCGCCGGGCTGGCTCGGCAAAGCCTCGCTGCCACGGCTCAGGGGTGTCGGCTGGCGCTGCGCGCGGCCTCCGCTCGTCAGGCAGCGGGCTGGATCTGCGGCAGCGGCTTCTTCAGCAAACCGAGCGCCAGGCAGGTGACCACCGTGCCGGCCAGGATGGCGGCGGCGTAGAGCAGCACGTGGTTCACCGCGTTGGGAATCGCCAGCACGAACACGCCGCCGTGCGGCGCCTGCAGGCCGATGTTCCACATCATCGACAGGCCGCCGGCGACCGCGGCGCCGGCCACGCTGGCGGGGATCACCCGCAGCGGGTCGCGGGCCACGAACGGGATCGCGCCTTCGGTGATGAAGG
>JAKONS010000034.1 GCA_022701845.1 Burkholderiaceae bacterium | reverse complement strand
TGTGCGCAGGCGGCCTTCGTTGGTCGATCGACCACGATCTTCGTTCTCGTCGTCGATGGCTGCGGTGCATATCGAAACGGCACGCTCATCGTTCCGATAAACCTCCTGTGACCGCGTGGCCCGCGTCCACCGCCGCGTGGCTCGCACCCAGGCCGAGGCATGCCCCTGACGCGAACGACACACCGATGAGCCGGTGCGTGTGTCCACATGGGGCAGCACTTGTCGGTCTACTTGCCGGCGGATGGCTGGTCGGATCCGAACAATTCGAAGACGATGCTCCGTAACCACTGGTTCACCGGCTCACGGTTCACCTTGGCATGCCAGAACACGTGGATGGGCGCATCGGGCAGCTTGATCGGGTGCGTGCGCAGCGTCAAGCCGAAGGGTTCAACCAGCTTGAGTGCCAGACGTTCGGGCACCGTGGCCACCAGCGCGGTGCTCTGCAGGATGTGCCCCACACTCACGAAGTGCGGCACGCTCAAACGCACGAGCCGACCGATGCCGACTTTGTGGATCAGCTCGTCCACCTTGCCATGCCCCGTGCCCGCGGACACGATCACCAAGTGCTCGGCCGCCTTGAAGTCGGCGAGCGTCAACTTCGGGTGGTCCAGCGCGTGGCCCCGGCGGAAAAGGCAGACGTAGCGCTGACGGAAGAGCCGGCGCTGGAAGAACCCGGCTCTGAGCTGCGGTAGCAGGCCGATGGCGATGTCAACCTTGCCTGCTTCCATGTCGTCGCGCAGGTTGGTCGCGTTGTTGCGCACGGTGTTCAGTGTCACGCCGGGCGCCTCGCGGCCCAGACGTTCGATCAGGGCCGGCAGGAAAACGATCTCCCCGATATCGGTCATGCCAATGGTCACCGTACGCTTCAGCGTTGCAGGCTCGAATTGAATACGCTGGTTCAGTCCGCTGTGAATCATGCCCAGCGCATAACCCACAGGCTCGCCCAACTGCTCGGCGAATGGCGTGGGCACCATGCCGCCAGCGGTGCGCAGAAACAGTTCGTCGCCGAAGATGCGGCGCAGCTTGGCCAGCGCGTTGCTCACGGCCGGCTGCGTCAGCCCCATGTTCTCGGCCACCTTGGAGACGCGACGCTCGACCATGAGGTGATGGAAGAGCACCAGCAGATTCAGGTCGATCTCGGACAGTTCCATCGATGCACTCCATCATCTTGAATGATACGAACGGTCAATGGTATTGCAGCGAGTGATTCGTCGGCACAATTGCGGCAGCCTCTTCCAGCCCCGTCATGGACATCCTCGTTCAGCCGCTCAACCGCACGATCCGGGTCACACCGGGCGTGAACCTGCTCGAAGCGCTGCGCGCGGCGCAGGTGCCGATGTCGTACTCGTGTCTGTCGGGCCGCTGCGGCATCTGCCGCTGCCGTGTGCTCAATGGCGAGGTGCTCGACGGCGGCGGCGAGCAGCAGCGCCCGTTGGATGCGATGGACAGCACCGTGCTGGCCTGCCAGACCTACATCACCGAGCCGTGCACGATCGAGGTGCCCGAACCCGGAGACGCCATCGTGCATCGGGCGCGCGTGGCCAAAGCCACGGTGGTCGGCATCGAGACGCTGGCCGCCGACATCCAGCGCTTGTTGCTCAAGCCCGCCAAACCCATTGCATTCTCACCTGGACAGTACGCTCAAATCGCATTCACGCCGACGCATGCGCGGCCGTACTCGATGGCCGGCCTGCCAGGCGATGAGCTGCTCGAATTTCACATACAGCTGGTGCCCAAGGGCCGGGTCAGCAGCTACATCGCCGGGCAGCTCAAGGTAGGGGATGCCGTCAAGGTCAGCGGCCCGCTGGGTGCCGCCTATCTGCGCCAGCACCACACCGGGCCGTTGCTGTGCGTGGCCGGTGGCTCCGGACTGGCGCCAGTTCTGTCGGTGGTACGTGGTGCCGTGGCCGTTGGCATGCCCAACCCTATTCACCTGTACTTTGGCTTGCGCTCCGCACGTGAACTCTATGGCTTGGCTTGGCTGGAGCAGCTGCAGCGTGTGCATCGTGCCCTGCGGGTGCACGTGGTGGTGGCGTCGGGCGCGGACCCTGCGACCCAGCGCCGCGGACTGGTCACCCAGGCCATCGCGCAGGACCACGCCAGCCTGCGCGGCTGGCATGCCTACTTGTGCGGCTCGCCGCCGATGGTCGAGACCACCACGCTGGTGGCGATGGGTTTGGGCCTGGAAGCGGCGCACATTCATGCAGACGCGTTCTACCTGCAAGGCGACTGAAGCTTAGCTCGCAGCGTCGGGCTGCGTGCTCGGCGCCGCCATGCGGAAAGCCTCCAGCTGCATGCAAACCGCGTCCACCGCCTGGATGCGCGGCCACCGCGCGATGTCCACCTTGAATCGGCGTGCACCCTCCACCTGCGGTATCAGGTAGACATCGGCCAGCGTGGGCATGGTGCCGAAGCAGAAATCGCAGCGCCGCTGATCGTGCGTGAGAAGGGCCTCGATGGCATCGAAGCCCGCGCCGATCCAGGTACCGCACCAATCGTTCACCGCCGCTTCGTCCGCTCCGAAGCGGTGCCGCAGCGCCTCCAGGATGCGCCGGTTGTTGATCGGGTGGATGTCGCAGCCCACGACAGCGGCGAGCGCCCGGACCTTTGCACGCTCGCCGGCATCGACCGGCAGCAGCGGTGGGCTCGGATGGCGTTCCTCGAGCCACTCGATGATCGCCGGCGATTGCGTCATGAGGTGGCCGTCGACGTCGAGCACCGGCACGAATTGCTGCGGGTTGATTGCCTTGAAGGCATCGGAGAGATGCTCCTCGCGTCGCAGATCAATGGCCACCTGCTCGTGAGAGAGCCCCTTCAGGTTCAGCGCGATGCGCAACCGGTGCGAGGTGCCACTGCGAAAGAATGTGTAGAGCTTCATGATCAATCGAGGGAAATCTGGGCGCGCTTGACGACGTCGCCGAACTTGCGCGAGTCGCGTTCCATGGCTTTGGTGAGTTCGCTCGGCGGGCCGATGTAGGGCTCGAAGCCAAACGTCGCCAGGCGATCCTTGACGTCGGCGGTCATCAGCACCTTGCCGACGTCGGCATTGATCTTGTCGATCGCTGCCTTCGGAGTGCCGATGGGCGCAAAAAGTCCGACCCAGGTCTTGACCTCGAACCCGGCGGGGCCGCCCGCCTCGCCGACCGTGGGCACATCGGTGTAGCCCGCCAAGCGCTTGGGAGCGGCGAGCGCCAGGAACTTGACCTTCTTGGCTTGGAACATCGGCCCGGCGGTGGCCGCCGTGCCGAAAGCCCACTTGATGTCGCCAGTGGCCACCGAGGTGTAGACGTTGCCCATGTCCTTGAACGGCACATGCGTCATCCTGGTACCCGTCGCGGTTTCGAACATGGACGCACCGACGTGCGCCACGCTGCCGACGCCCCAGGAACCATAGGTGATGTCGCCGGGCGCCGCCCTGGCGGCCTTGATCAGGTCACCCACATCCTTCCACGGCGAATTGGCCGCAACGACCACGAAGAAGTTCGTGAAGTAGACCGGGGCTAACGGCTCGAAGTCCTTCAACGGGTCGTAGGGCAACTGCTTGAACAGGTGGGGTGCCAGGGCCATGTGCGTGTTGTCCACCTGCAGCACCGTGTAGCCGTCAGGCGCTGCACGCTTGGCGTCGCTGATGGCGATGAAGCCATTGGCACCCGGCTTGTTGTCGACCACGAGCTGCTGGCCCCAGTCGCGCGACAAGCGCTCGCTGAGGATGCGCATGACTGCGTCGGGCTCGCTGCCGGGAGAGTACGGGGCCACCGAACGCACCGGCTTGGCTGGATAGGTCTGAGCCATGGCGCTGGGCAGCCAAGCAGCCCCCATCAGAACCAGGGCACAGAGCGGTGTGGCGCGGGAATACGGACGTGAACGAATGAAGGAGCGCATGGCTGTGACTTTCTTGACGGAGCGGCCGAACTCGACCGTTCGAAAAGGACTGGCTGGGCAAACGGAGCGCTGCGGACAGCGCGGTCAGCGGACGGCTTCGGCACGGTGGACGTGCAGGGCCTCGAAGATCGGCGCATCGCCGAAGCGGAACAGGTCCAGCACGTTGCTTGTCCCGGCCTGGGCCGAGAACGGCTGCCACGAAGGCACGACGAACAGATCGCCGCGGGTCACCTGCCAAGTGCGCTCGCCCACAGTGACGGTGCCACCACCGTCGAAGACCTGAAACACGGATGAGCCCACCTCGCGATGCACCCGCGTGGCGGCACCGGCGCGCACACGGTGCATTTCGGTGCGCATCGTCGGTAACACATCGCCTCCGGTGGTCGGGTTGGTGAACCGCACGGCCGCGTGGCCAGGGCTCAGCGTGCCGGCTTGGCCTTCGGCCTCCAAAGCCAACTGGTCGGCCAGCGCCCGGTCGGTGTCGACCCAGCGATAGGCCAACAGTGGCGTGGCAGGCTGCGCCGCCATGCTGGAAACCGGACGCAGGCCGGGGTGACCCCACAGACGCTCGGAGTAGGAACGCTCGGCGGTGCTGCGCTCGGCCGGGGTGATCCTCTCGCGACCCACTTCGAAGAACTGGCTCTCGGTGTAGTACGAGAACGGGATGTCCAGGCCGTCGATCCATGCCATCGGCGCGGTGGCGGCGTTGTGGTGGGCATGCCAGTTCCAGCCGGCCTGCGGCAGGAAGTCGCCGCGCGACATGCGCACGGCGTCGCCATTGACCACCGTCCACACGCCCTCGCCCTCCACCACGAAGCGGAAGGCATGCTGCGTGTGGCGGTGCTCAGGCGCGTCCTCGCCCGGCATCAGGTATTGGATGGCGGCCCACAGCGTGGGCGTGGCAAAGGGCCGGCCGCCCAGTGCGGGATTGGCCAGCGCGATGGCGCGGCGCTCGCCACCACGGCCCACCGGCACGATCTCACCGGCCTGTGCAGCGAGCGCCAACAGCTTCTCCCAGCGCCACAGGTGCGGCACGGCCTTGGACTTGGGATGCCGGGGCATCAGGTCGCCGATCTCGGTCCACAGCGGCACCAGCAGCTCCCGTTCGAAGCCGCGGTACAACTGCTCGAGCGCAGGGGTGGGGTCGGGTTGCCCATGGCCCGCGAC
>JAKONS010000012.1 GCA_022701845.1 Burkholderiaceae bacterium | reverse complement strand
TCCGGGCGGCGAAGCCGGGCCCCTCCAGTGTCGCCAGCAGGTGGACGTCCTCGCGGTTGACGTCGAGGTTGCGCGCCAGGATGCCGGCCGGCCAGCTGCTGCTGCTCAGCCCGACAACGTATACCCGTCGGGCCCGGCGGATCGCCTCGACAGCCTGCGCACAGGTCTGGCCGTCGAGCCCGCGCCGCGTCGCCTCGATGTTGCGGACGATGTCGGCCAAGGCTCCGTCGAGGATGCCGGACGCGGTCGCGGGCTGATCTCGGCTGCCGCGCAGCTTCTCGACCGGTGCGAGCGCCTTCTCATAGCCGAGGACGAGGGCCGCGCGGAACTTTGCGTAGCCCTCATAGCCCACAGCGCGGGCAAACCGATTAGCGGTGGCGACTGAGACGCCAACCAAGTCTGCAAGCTCATTCACGGGCAGAGTCGCAGCGCGCAACGGATGATCAAGGACGAAGCGGGCGACCTCACGGTGAGCGGAGCTGAGCACCGGAAACGCGTGAGCGATCCGTTGCGCGACAGAAAGTTCCTTAAGTTCCAACACCACGATGTTCGAGCCGATCAAAAAATCTCACTGCCGGTCAGTCTGAGAATTTTTTCGATCACCCGCAAGCGCTTCGACGCTTATTTTCGCGGCACCAGATGCACAAATCGCTGAACCTCCGAGACGAATTGGGTCATCTCCCTGCTGAACAGGTGCGGATCCCCATTCACGGCAACTGCGTTGGCCGATGGCTGCAGTTCCGCTCCTGCTGTCGGCGGCTGATCCTGCGCAGGGAAGTGGCGGAGGCTCGCTGCAGGCGCAATGGCGACCGGTGAGCCGATCTATGCCGATGTCTGCTTCGGAGATGCCGGCCGACACCACCGAATGGCCGAGATGGGCGCAGAGTTGAATGTCGGCTTTCAGGCAAGGTCTTGTAACCGTTCAACACTTGTTTCAGCATCCGCAGTCGGTCATCAGACGTCAGATTTGACACACTAGGAATTGCGCAATGCTCATCACCCTTGCCATATCGACCGGGGTCTCCGCTGTGTTCACACTGGGCGGCTTGGTGATTACCCGTGCTGACGGTTGTGCCGGCCAGACTACCGTGATCCTGATCGCGGTCGCTACTGGGCTCGGGGTGCTGGCACTGATCGGCGGGCTCACCCGGCTTGATGCCCAGGGGCCCGCGATCTCTCGTGCTGAGGCCCGCCCCGACTACGGGATGAGCTGGCGACAGCCCGCGCAAGTTTCTGTGGATCGCTGAAGGCTGGGCTCCGTTCCCCCCGCAGATCACACCATGGCGATCGACCGTGACCGCCGACACGAGAGCCGAAGCCAAGGTCACGCCCCCTGCGCTCCGCATTACGATAGAGTTGACGTCGCCTGTGGGCACCATGGAACAGATTTAACCTAGACAATTTTTATTATAAATCTTATTGCGGCCCATCATTGTCCGATTAGAATTATTCTGTCTTAGGAATAAAATTGGAAAAATTACAATATGATGGATTGATATTCTTATTCTGATGGCTGCGTGTATGCTGTTGCTCTCGGACAGCAGCATGAGCGCGGCGGCATTGAACCGGCACAAGCACCCAGAAAAGGCCGCGTTCCAGCCAGGCGAAGCGGACACCGCGTCTCGGAAATCACCCTGGATGTCTGCGGCATCCAAGCGGCATCACGCGGTCTATATCGGGATCGCGTATCGCGTGCTCGGGTGCCGTGAACGGGCGGAAGACGCCGTGCAGGATGTGATGCTGCGCCTTGCCGCCGCGCCCGGTTTAGACGAGCCCCATTCGGCCGCTTATGTTGGGCGCATGGTCCGCAACCTTGCCATCGACCAGGCGCGGCGGCGCACACTAGAGCGACGGTTGTTCGCCCATCTCGACGAGGCCATCGACCCCGCCGACCCTGCGATTGGGACGCCGGAGGTGACCACCGCCTCGCGCCAAGCCCTGCAGCGGGTCAGCGCAGCAATTGCGCAGCTGCCAGAGCCGGTCGGCACCGCCTTCCGGCTGCATCGGGTCGACGGCGTGCCGCAGAACGTGATCGCGGCGCGGATGGGTGTCTCACGCGCGCTGGTGTGCGGCCTCGTGCGCCGGGGGCATCTCCACTGCCTCGCCGCCCTGAACCGACGTTGCGTCGCCTGTCCGGTCGGCACGCGCTCTGGACAGCCACACCAGCATCAGCGCCAAGCCGAGGCCGTCGGCGAGGAACTCGGCCGCGATCCGGCTCGCCAGCACGCCGTCATACCCGAACAGCCGCGGCAGGATCAGCAGCGGCGGGATCAGCACCAGACCCTGCGCCGCCAGTGAGACGGCCGCGGCCAGGCGCGGCGCGCCGATCGCCTGGAACAGGGTCGCGGCGGTGAGCTGTAGCCCCACGGGGGCGAACGCCACCGCGAAGGCGGCCGTGGCGCGCGCGCCCTCCCGGAGGGTCTCGGCATCCTGCGCGAACAGGGCCGCCAGCGGCCGGGCGAAGGTGAACATCAGGCCGCCGACCACCACCCCGTAGGCCAGCGAGGCGCCGGCCACGAAGCGGAGCGTCCGGCCCAGGCGGTCCGCGCGGCCGGCGCCGGCGGCATGGCCCAGGACGGCCTGGGCGCCCGCCATCATGCCTAGGAGCGGCAGGGCCGCCACCAGCACGAGGCGCAGGGCAAGCCCCTGGGCCGCCACCGCGGCGTCGCCGTAGGGGGCGGCCGCCTCGACGAACAGGGCCATCGCGACGGCCGCGAGCAGGCTCGATCCGGTGGCCGGCACCGCGAGCCGCAGCGCCTCGGGCAGCAGGGCCAGCCGGATCCGCCCGCCGCCGGGCCGGCGGAACCGGATCCGGTCCGGGCCCCGGGCCCGGGCGAAGTGCAGGCCGTAGGCGGCGGCCCCGGCGGCCTGCGCGCCGATCGCCGCCCAGCCGGCGCCGGCGGTGCCGAGGCCGCAGAGCCGGATCAGGACCCAGTCGAGCAGGATGTTGAGGCCGAAACTGCCGATCATGATCGCGCCGCTGAGGCGGGCATGCCCCTGGGCGCGGACCACGAAGCCGCCGACGA
>JAKONS010000581.1 GCA_022701845.1 Burkholderiaceae bacterium | reverse complement strand
CGATCATGCCCAGCCCCACCGCCAGCATCAGCAGGCCCAGCACCAGCGTGGCGGCGGTCTCGAAGCGGTGGTGGCCGTAGGGATGGTCGGCGTCGGCTGCCTTGCGGCTGGCCGGGCCGGCGACCAGAACGATCACGTCGCTGACCAGGTCGGTGAGCGAATGCAGGGCGTCGGCGATCAAGCCCTGCGAGCCGGAGAACACACCGACGACGAACTGCAGCGCCGACAGCCCCAGGTTCACCGCGACGCTGACCCAGGTGCTGCGGGTGCCGGCGGCACTGCGCAGCGCGGCGTCGGCATCCGGCGGCCCAGCGGTGTCGGCAGCGCCGGAATCGAGGGCGGGATCGGGTGAGGGCTGGGGCTGCGACATGGCCGCCATTGTCGAGCAGCCCGGCCCGGGCGACGCCTCCTCAGAAGCCTTCGAGCACCACCTTGCCCTGCGCCTTGCCGCTCTCGATGAAGGCATGCGCGGCGATCAGGTTGGCGGCGTTGATGGTGCCCAGGGTGCGGCCCAGCGTGGTGCGGATGCGCCCGGCATCCACCAGGCCGGCCACCTCGGCCAGCAGCTCGCCCTGGCGGTGCATGTCGGGCGTGCCGTAGACCGGGCGGGTGAACATCAGCTCCCAGTGCAGCGAGATGGCCTTCTGCTTGAGCGGCATCGCGTCGAGGGTCGGCATGTCGTCGATCAGGGCCAATTTGCCCTGCGGCAGCAGCGCCTCGATCAGCTGCAGGTAGTGCTGGTCGGTGTGGGTGAGGCTGGCCACCAGGTCGACACCGGCCACGCCCTGCGCCTTGAGTTCCTCGGCGATCGGCTTGCCGTGGTCGATCACCCGGTGCGCGCCCAGGTCCAGGCACCACTGGCGGGTTTCCGGCCGCGAGGCGGTGGCCACCACCGTCAGCTGGGTCAGCTGGCGCGCCAGCTGGATCAGGATCGAGCCCACGCCGCCGGCGCCGCCGACCACCAGCAGCGTCTGGCCGGCACCACCGCCGTGCGCCACGCCGAAGCGGTCGAACAGCATTTCATAGGCGGTGATCGAGGTCAGCGGCAGGGCCGCCGCCTGGGCGTCGGAGAGCGACTTCGGCGCCAGCGCGGCGATGCGCTCGTCGACCGTGTGCAGCTCGCTGTTGCAGCCCGGCCGGTTGATGGCGCCGGCGTAGTACACCCGGTCGCCCGGCCGGAAGCCCTGCACTTCCGAGCCGACCGCCTCGACGGTGCCGACCGCGTCCCAGCCCAGCACCTTGTATTCGCCGGCCGCGGGCGTCGCCTTGCGCCGCACCTTGGTGTCGACCGGGTTCACCGACACCGCGGCCACCCGCACCAGCAGGTCGCGCGGGCGGGGGGTGGGCGCGGGCAGCTCGATGTCCTGCAGCGCGCCGGCCTGGTCGATGGGGAGGGGTTGCTGGAATCCGACGGCTTTCATGGGGAGATGTCCTGGTGGTGGTTGTGTGGGGAGTGACGGCACTTTAGGGTCGGGCCGCTTTCCCCTGCCGGTGTCGGGCCACTGCACCGGCACCGCGCCCGGCACCGGTGCGGCATGCATGCGGCGCAAGACGGCAGGCATGTCGGCTGTGTCCTGCACCGCGCGGCGCGCCGGCAGGGCGACGATTCCCGCATGACCGACACCACCACCACCCGCCCCTCGCCCGCGCTGCAGCGGCGCTCCCTCCTCAAGCAACTCGGCGCCGGCACCACCGGCCTGGCGCTGTCCGCCGCCGCCGCGGCGCAGGCCCTGCCGGGGCCGAGCCCGATCGACACCGGCAGCGTGCAGAACGGAAAGGTGGTGTTCCCGCCCTGGCGCGGCGAGGCCGACGCGCCTTCGGGCGAGACGCCGGCGCCGCTGCCGCCGCAGCAGCGCATCGGCTTCGCCATCGTCGGCCTGGGCCGGCTGTCGCTCGAAGAGATCCTGCCGGCGTTCGGCGAAAGCAGCCAGGCGCGGCCGACCGCCCTGGTGTCGGGCTCGCCCGAGAAGATGGCCACCGTGGCCCGCCAGTACGGCATTCCGCCGGAGTCCTGCTACAGCTATGCCGACTTCGAGAAGCTGCGCGACAACCCGGCGGTGCAGGCGGTGTACATCGTGCTGCCCAACGGCATGCACCGCGAGTATGTGGAGCGCGCCGCGGCCATCGGCAAGCATGTGCTGTGCGAGAAGCCGTTCGCGGTGAGCTCGGCCGAGGCCCGCTCGATGATCGCCGCCTGCACCAAGGCCCGGGTCAAGCTGATGGTGGCCTACCGCATCCACTACCAGCCGCACAACCTGCGGGTGAAGAAGTTCGTGCAGGACAGGACCTTCGGCCGGCTGGTCGGCTTCACCGCGGTCAACGTGCAGACCACCCATCCCACCGCGGCCCAGCAGTGGCGCCACAAGAAGGCGCTGGCGGGCGGTGGCGCGCTGCCCGACATCGGCCTGTACTGCCTGAACACGGTGCGCATGATCGTCGGGCAGGAGCCGGTCGAGGTGTATGCGCACCTGTACAGCCCGCCGGGCGACGCGCGTTATGCCGAGGTGGAGGAAACCGTCGACTTCACCCTGCGCTTTACCTCCGGCCTGGTGGCGCACTGCCTGACCAGCTACGGCGCGCGGGAAGACAAGTGGCAGCGCCTGGAACTGGAGACCGCCAGCATCGACATGCCGTCCGCCTATGAATACCAGGGCCAGCGCCTGCTGGTGGGCCGGCGCGACGGCGACCACAAGGTGCAAGAGGAACTGGTGCTGCCGCCGAAGAACCAGTTCGCCGCCGAAATCGACCACTTCGCCGACTGCATCGCCAGGAACACCACCCCGCGCACGCCCGGCGAGGAAGGCCTGCGCGACCAGGTCCTGATGGAAGCCATCTACCGCTCGGCCGCATCCGGTTTGCCGGTCAAATTGGGCTGACCGACCCGGGTAAGGCGAAACCGCTAAGGTGTCGCGTTACCTACCAACTCCGGGAAAACACCATGACCCAGGCACTCGCCTACGCCGCCCAGACCGCCACCACCCCGTTGGCGCCCTTCACCCTCGAACGCCGCACGCCCGGCGAGCTCGATATCGCGCTCGACGTGCTGTATTGCGGCGTCTGCCATTCCGACCTGCACACCGCCCGCGGCGAGTGGGGCAACACCATCTACCCGTCGGTGCCCGGCCACGAGATCGTCGGCAAGGTCACCGCGGTGGGCTCGCTGGTGAGCAAGTTCCAGGTCGGCGACGTCGTCGGCGTCGGCTGCATGGTCGACAGCTGCCAGCATTGCCAGCCCTGCGCCGACGGCATCGAGCAGTACTGCGAGAACGGCTTCACCGGCACCTACAACGGCCCGATGTTCGGCGGTGGCGAGAACACCTACGGCGGCTATTCCACCGCCATGGTGGTCAACGAGAAATTCGTGCTGAAGGTGTCGCACGACGAGGCGTCGCTGGCCGCCGTGGCGCCGCTGCTGTGCGCCGGCATCACCACCTATTCGCCGCTGAGCCAGTGGAAGATCGGCCCGGGCAGCAAGGTCGGCATCG
>JAKONS010000202.1 GCA_022701845.1 Burkholderiaceae bacterium | reverse complement strand
GTGTTCGGCGGGCGTCTCGCCGTCGTGCTTGGGATGGTGGGAGTGGTTCATAGACAGAAAGTGTGCGGCGTTCAGCGGCAGTTGAAGGTGCTGAGCTGCGGGCCGGTGGCCGGCGCCCGCTGCGCTTCCTCGTTGGCCTGGGTGCGGAACACGGCCTGGTCGAAACCGCGCTGCTTGCAGGCCTTCAGCGCGCTCTCGTAGACCGAGATGCGGCTGCGCAGGCTGGTGTGCTCGATGGTCACCGTTTCGGAAGCGGCGGAGGGCAGGGTGCCGGGTGCGGGGGCCACCACGGTGTTGCAGCCCGAGATCAGCAGGCCGCCACCGGCCAGCACGGCGAGGGTTGCCGCGGGGCGGCGCAGGGCGATACGGTTCATGAAGGGCAAGGATGTCGCCGCGCGGGCGGATGGATGTCGGAAAGCCGCGTGGGCCGAGGCAGGCGCGGCGCTTATTTCTTCTTCTTGCTGCGGTCCGGCACCACGGTGATGGGCGCGGTGCTGAGCGGGGCGACCGGCTTCGGCGGCGACTTGTCGACCTTCTGCTTCTTGGTTTCCTTGTTGCTGCGTTGCTGACCCTTTGCCATGGCGGCTCCTTAGTCGGTGAGAAGTGAGTGGCGGGCCGACGGCGTCGTGCCGCGGCGGGCTGCCAGTAGAACAGATCGACGGCGCTTGTTGGCCCCGCGTCGAGGCCCCTGCGGCGTCTATCCGGCCTGCTGCATGCGCAGCACCCGGGCGGCTTCTTCCATGCGCGCGTCCTCGACTTCGCGCATCACCGCTTCCAGGTCGACCGCGCCCTCGCGTGCCTGGTAGCGGCCGGTGAGCGGTGTCTCCACGGTGAGGGCGCCGTGCTCGTAGAGCTGCCACATCTCCTCGCCGTAGCGGGTGGTCTTGAGCGCCGGGGCGAACTGGCCGAAGAAGGCGCGCAGGTTGGCCACGTCGCGCAGCAGCATGCGGGCCGCGTGGTTGTTGCCGGCGGCGTCCACCGCCTGCGGCAGGTCGATGATGACCGGGCCGTCGGCCGCCAGCAGGATGTTGAATTCGGACAGGTCGCCGTGCACCACGCCCGCGCACAGCATGCGCACCACCTCGCGCAGCAGGCTGGCGTGGTGGGCCAGGGCCTCGGCTTCGGTGAACGCCACGTCGTTCAGGCGCGGCGCGGCGTCGCCGTCGGCATCGGTGACCAGCTCCATCAGCAGCACGCCCTCGGCGAAGTTGTAGGGCCGCGGCACCCGCACGCCGGCGGCGGCCAGGCGGTAGAGGGCGTCGACCTCTGCGCTCTGCCAGGCGGCCTCGGTGGCCTGGCGGCCGAACTTGGTGCCCTTGGCCATGGCGCGCGCCTGGCGGCTGTTCTTGACCTTGCGGTTCTCGGTGTAGTCGACCGCCTGGCGAAAGCTGCGGTGGGTGGCTTCCTTGTAGATCTTGGCGCAGAGGGTTTCCTCGCCGAGCCGGACCACGAACACCATCGCTTCCTTGCCGCTCATGAGCTGGCGCACCACGGTGTCGATGAGGCCCTCTTCGACGAGGGGCTGGAGTCTGGGGGGCGTACGCATCGTGCATTGTCGCGTGCCGCGCGGGCCGCGGGGTTTGCGCGGTTGACGTATGCGTCAACCCGGCCCTTAGAATCGCGGCGCTTCCACCACCGCGGCAGACCGTGTCCAGAACCCCCGCCCCCCCGTATTCCATCGGCGACCTCGCCCGCGAGTTCGACCTGACCACGCGGGCCATCCGTTTCTACGAGGACATGGGCCTGCTGCAGCCGCAGCGCCAGGGCGCCGGCGGCCGGGTGCGGGTGTATGCCGCCCGCGACCGCGCCCGGCTGATCCTCACCCTGCGCGCCAAGCGCCTGGGCCTGAGCCTGGCCGAGGCGCGCGAACTGGTCGACATGTACGACGGCCCGCAGGACACCGAACCCCAGCTGCGCCGCTTTCTCGAACTGCTGGCAGCGCACCGGCTGCAGCTGGAGTCGCGCCTGACCGAGCTGCAGGCCAACATCGCCGAGGTGAAGACACGCGAGCGCAAGGCCCGCGCCGAGCTCTCGCAGGCACGCCGCCTGCGCGGCAGCACCCCATCCGACCCACCCCCTACCATCGCGCCATGACCGCACCCACCATCGACGATCTCTTCTCCCACAACCGCGCCTGGGCCTCCCAGATGGAGCGCGAGCGGCCCGGCTTCTTCAGCGGCCTGGTCAAGCAGCAGACGCCCAAATACATGTGGATCGGCTGCTCCGACAGCCGCGTGCCCGCCAACCAGATCACCGGGCTGGAGCCGGGCGAGGTGTTCGTGCACCGCAACGTGGCCAACATCGTGGTGCATTCCGACCTGAACGCGCTGTCGGCGATCCAGTTCGCGGTGGAGCGGCTGAAGGTGGAACACATCATGGTGGTGGGCCACTACGGCTGCTCGGGCGTGCAGGCGGCGCTGGAAGGCGCCCGCATCGGCCTGGCCGACAACTGGCTGCGCCACATCCAGAGCACCCGCGACCGCCACCGCACCCTCATCGAGGGCCTGCCGCCGCAGCACCGCGCCAACGTGCTGTGCGACCTGAACGTGATCGAGCAGGTGGTCAACGTGTGCGTCAGCACGGTGATGCTCGACGCCTGGGCGCGCGGGCAGAAGGTGACGGTGCACGGCTGGGCCTTCGGCGTGCACGACGGCCTGCTGCAGGACCTGGGGCTGCGGGTGAGCGGCGCCGATTCGCTCGACGGCCTGTACCTGGCCGCGCTGGAGCGCATCGCGGTCAAGCACCGCGCGGAATAAACAAACACACGCCCACGGCGACGACAACGACGACAACGACGACAACGGAGACAAGACAGCCATGCAGACCGCACCACGACCACAGCAGACAGCGACCCCCTCAGCCGCCGAGGACCCCATCGTCATCGTCGGCGCCGCGCGCACCCCGATGGGCGGTTTCCAGGGCGACTTCTCCAGCCTGGCCGCGCACGACCTGGGCGGCGTCGCCATCGCCGCGGCGATGCAGCGCGCCGGCATCGCGCCCGACACCGTCGGCGAGGTGCTGTTCGGCAACTGCCTGATGGCCGGCCAGGGCCAGGCGCCGGCGCGCCAGGCGGCCTTCAAGGGCGGCCTGCCGCAGAGCGCCGGCGCGGTCACGCTGAGCAAGATGTGCGGCTCCGGCATGAAGGCGGCGATGTTCGCCCACGACATGCTGCTGGCCGGCAGCCACGACGTCATCGTCGCCGGCGGCATGGAGAGCATGACCAACGCACCGCACCTGCTGCCCAAGGGCCGCAGCGGCATCCGCATCGGCCACGGCCAGATCTTCGACCACATGATGCTCGACGGCCTGGAGGACGCCTACCAGGCCGGCCGCTCGATGGGCACCTTCGGCGAGGAGTGCGCCACGCATTTCGGCTTCACCCGCGCGGCGCAGGACGCCTACGCCACCGAGAGCGTGCGCCGCGCCCATGCGGCCACGGTCGACGGCACCTTCGCCGCCGAGATCGCGCCGGTCACCGTGTCGGGGCGC
>JAKONS010000537.1 GCA_022701845.1 Burkholderiaceae bacterium | reverse complement strand
CAGCTCGCGGTGGGTTGCCTGGTCACGCTGGCGCCGCACATCCTGCCGCTGGCGCTGTGCCGGTTCATGCAGACGCACCGCGGCATCGACGTCGCGACGGTCGAGACGCACCAGCAGGGCCTGATCGAAAGCCTGCACGACGGCCGGCTCGACATCGGCCTGACCTTCGACCTCGACATTCCGCAGGAGGTGCTGTTCACCCCGCTGGTGGACCTGCCGCCCTTCGTCATCCTGCCCAAGGGCCACCGCCTGGCCGACGGCCGGCCGGTGTCGCTGGGTGCGCTGCGCGACGAGCCCTACGTGATGCTCGACCTGCCGCACAGCCGGGAGTATTTCGCCTCGCTGTTCGACGCGGTCGGCCCGCGGCCGGCGGCGGCCTACCGCTCTTCGCAGCTGGAGGTGGTGCGCGGCATGGTGGCGCACGGGCTGGGCTACGCGATCCTGAACGTTCCGCTGCGCTCGACCACCACGGTGGACGGCCGGGAATTCGTCGTCTGCGCCATCCGCGAGCCGGTGCGGCCGATGCGCCTGGGCATCGCACGGCTGCGCTCCCTGCGGGCGCGCAAGGCGGTGCAGCTGTTCGAGGCGTTCTGCCGCGAGCAGCTGCCGCGGGTGC
This sequence comes from Burkholderiaceae bacterium, assembly GCA_022701845.1. The sequence continues at coordinate 3,349 of JAKONS010000537.1, read as the reverse complement.
CGCTGCTGGCCGAAGCGCGTCCAGCCGGCGGGGGCGGCCTGCCTGCATAGGCCCAGGCTGGGCAGTGCATCCATAAACAATTCTTTTCCGGCTGGCGGCGCATCACTAGATTGGGCGTTTCGCCGTTGCGCGCACCCCAGGAGAACCCGCCATGTCCATCGCTGCCGCCAACCGTCCGACCAGCCTCGCGCACGACATTCCGGACGACGGCGAGGGCGAGGTTCCAGCCGCCCATCTGGCGCCGATCGACGGCCCGTCGGCCTGGGTCGGCAACGACCTGAAAGCGGACACCACCTGGCGCTGGCAGCTGTCCGATGGCGAGTCGGCCGCGCTGGTCGATGCGGCCCGCGCCCATGCGGCCCGGGGCGGACCGGCGGCCGGCTTCGCAGCAGTGGATTTCCCGCTGCCGGGCCTGGAGCCGCTGGTGCGGTGGCTGGGCCGCACGCTGGAGGACGGCCCCGGCGTGGCGCGCATCGGCGGCCTGCCGATCGAGCAGCTGACGCAGGACGAGGCGCAGAGCGTCTTCTGGGCGCTGTCGGTGCACCTGGGCACGCCGGTCTACCAGACCTGGCAGGGCGAGATCGTGCGCCGGGTGGAGGACCTGACCGGCGGCCAGCAGTTCGCCTACCAGCAGCCGGGCGAGGGCGGCGCCGCGCCGATCCGCTCGGCCCGGATGATCTCGGCCTCGTCCGGGCCGCTGCGGTTCCACACCGACAAGACCGACCTGCTGGGCCTGCTGTGCGCGGCCAACGGCATCGCCGGCGGCGAATCGCGGATCGTCTCCAGCGTGGCGATCCACAACGAGATCGGCCGCCGCCGCCCCGACCTGCTGGCGGTGCTGCACCGGCCCTACTGGCGCATGCGCCCGATCGACGAGGAGGGCGAGCGGGCCGACAAGGTGTTCGCGATGCCGGTGTTCTCGATCGGCCCGGCGGGCGACTTCACCAGCCAGTATTCGCGCACCTATGTGAACCAGGCGCAGGAGGTGGCGGGCGTGCCGCCGCTGACCGCCGAGCAGAACGAGGCGCTCGACCTGCTGCATGCGGTGGCCGACGAGATCTGCCTGCAGCTGCCGTTCGCCGTGGGCGAGATGCAGTTCATCAACCAGCATGTGACCTACCACGGCCGCACTGCGTTTTCCGACGCCGCGGGCGGCGCCGCCAAGCGGCTGCTGTACCGCATCTGGCTCACCACGCCGGCCAGCCGCGCGCTGCCGGCCGGCCATGCGGTGCAGTGGGGGTCGGCCGCGGCCGGCAGCCTGCGCGGCGGCGCACTGCCGGGCCGCTCGCCGCTGTTCGAACCCGCGGGCGCCGATGCCGCCGCCTGACGAGCGCCGGCTGCGGGTCGACCTGGCCGCGGCGTTCCGGATCTTCGCCAAGCTGGGCCTGCACGAGGCGGTGGCCAACCATCTGAGCGCGGCGGTCGACGCCGACAGGGGGCGGTTTCTGCTCAACCCGAAGTGGAAGCATTTCTCGACCATCCGCGCCAGCGACCTGCTGCTGCTCGACACCGACATGGCTGCTGCCGACCTCGATCCGGCCCTGGTCGACCGCACCGCCTGGGCCATCCACGGCCGGCTGCACCGGCGCCTGCCGGGCGCGCGGGTGGCGATGCACCTGCACCCGGTCGCGGTGACCGCGATCTCGTGTTTGCAGCACGCGGCGATCCTGCCGATCGAGCAGAACACCGCGCGCTACTGGAACCGGGTGGCGCTGGACACCGACTACGCCGGCATGGCCGACACCGAGCAGGAGGGCGACCGGCTGGTCAGCCTGCTGGCCGGGAAGTCGCGCCTGCTGATGGGCAACCACGGCGTGCTGGTCACCTCGGATTCGATCGGCGTGGCCTTCGACGACATGTACACCCTGGACCGCGCCTGCCAGATCCTGGTGGCCGCCTACGCCACCGGCCAGCCGCTGCGGGTGCTGCCGCCGGAGGTGGCCGAGCGCACCGCGCGCGACTGGGAGGGGATCCGCGATTTCTCGATCGCGCACTTCGAGGAAATGAAGCGGCTGCTGGACCGGGAAGACGGCTCCTACGCGGATTGACACCGTGCGCCGGGCGTCGTCCGCGACCCCTCAAGCCCGGCGCGCGAAACGCCCCCCGGTCATCACCACCACCAGCGCCCCCACCACGCACGCGCTGCCCACCCACTGCAGCGCCGAGATCGTCTCGCCCAGCACCAGCATGCCCGCGCCCAGCCCCACCAGCGGCACCGCCAGGCCGAAGGGCGCCACCCGGCCGGCGGGGTGGCGCTTGAGCAGCGCGGTCCACATCGCATAGGCGGCGATGGTGGCGAACCAGCCCAGGTAGGCCACGCCCACCCAGGCGGTGGCGCCGGCCTGCAGCCAGTGCCAGCGGGTGGCGGGCGGCTCGAACCACCAGGCCAGCGCCATGAAGGGCAGCACCGGCACCAGCGAGCTCCACACCACGTACTGCAGCGCGCCGTACCCCGGATGCCGCTGCTGCGCCTTGCGCGCCACGATGTTCGCCACTGCCCACATGGCGGCGGCGCCCAGGCACAGCACCAGCCCCGCGCCGGTGACCGCCTGCGCGGCCGCGCCGGGGGTCGCCGCCAGCGCGGTGTTCAGCCCGAAGCAGCCCAGGCCGAGCGCGGCCAGCCCGAGGCCGCAGCGCGCCGGCATGGACAGGCGCTCGCCGAGCAGCAGCGCGCCCAGCAGCACGGTGAAGAACAGCTGGGTCTGTATCAGCACCGACGCCAGCGCCGCCGTCATGCCCACTTTCAGGCCGACGAACAGCAGTGCGAACTGGCCCAGCTGCGACAGGCCCGCCATCAGCAGCCACGGCCAGGGCAGGCGTGGGGGGCGCACGAAGAACACCAGCGGCAGGACGGCGAAGACGTAGCGCGCGGCGCCTAGCTGGAAGGGGGTGAAGTCGCGGAGTGCGAGCTTCATGGCGACGAAGTTGAGGCCCCAGATGATTACTACGGCTAGCGCGGAGAGGAGGTCGGTGCCGGTGAATGGGCCGAAGGAGCGGGGTGGTGGTTTGGTGGGGGGGTCGGTGTTTCGCATGGCGGTGTTCTTTGTTGTGGGGCGACCGGACGGGGGATTTATGGCACGGGGGCCGTGCTGGTCCGACCTGCATCATGAAGCAGTGTTGTGCAGGGGGCACTTTTGTGAGTGTGTGTCGTGCGGGATTATGTTTTGGGGTTTGGTCGCGGTTTTTTTGGGGGGTCTGATTTTGGAGTTGTGTTTTGGTTGAGAGCTGGGGGCTTGCGCGCCCCCAGACCCGCGGTAACTTTCTTTGCTGGCACAAAGAAACTCACGAAAGAAATGCCTGAATGCGGGGACGAGCTGAACGCTCGAGTCGGGCCATCGCTTCGCTCGGC
>JAKONS010000524.1 GCA_022701845.1 Burkholderiaceae bacterium | reverse complement strand
GACGGCGAGCACTACGACTACCGCCACTGGCACGACTGGTATTCGAACAAGCGCGACAGCTTCACCATCAACTCCGACTACTTCAGCGGCCTGCCGTACGAAGAGGCGGTCGATGCGGTGGCCCACGCGCTGGAAGAGCGCGGCCTGGGTGGCAAGAAGACCACCTGGCGCCTGCGCGACTGGGGCGTCAGCCGGCAGCGCTACTGGGGCACGCCCATCCCCATCATCCATTGCGACGAACACGGCGCGGTGCCGGTGCCCGAGCAGGACCTGCCGGTGGTGCTGCCGCAGGACTGCATTCCGGACGGCTCCGGCAATCCGCTGATCAAACACGAGGGCTTCCATGCCGGCGTGGTCTGCCCGGTGTGCGGCAAGCCCGCGCGACGCGAGACCGACACCATGGACACCTTCGTGGATTCGTCCTGGTACTTCATGCGCTACTGCGATCCGCAGAACGACCAGCAGATGGTGGCCGGCGGTGCCGATTACTGGATGCCGATGGACCAGTACATCGGCGGCATCGAACACGCGATCCTGCACCTGCTGTATGCGCGGTTCTGGACCAAGGTGATGCGCGACATGGGCCTGGTGAAGGTCGACGAGCCGTTCACCAAACTGCTCACCCAGGGCATGGTGCTCAACCACATCTACTCGCGCAAGACGCCCAAGGGCGCGATCGAGTATTTCTGGCCGCACGAGGTCGAAGACGTGCACGACGCGTCCGGCAAGGTGATCGGCGCCACGCTGAAATCGGACGGCTCCGCCATCGACTACGGCGGCGTCGGCACCATGAGCAAGAGCAAGAACAACGGCGTCGATCCGCAGGACCTGATCGAGAAATACGGTGCCGACACGGCCCGGCTGTACACGATGTTCACCGCACCGCCCGAGGCCACCCTGGAGTGGAACGACGCCGCGGTGGAGGGCAGCTACCGCTTCATGCGGCGGGTGTGGGGCTACGGCGTGAAGCTTGCGGCGCTCGACCGGGGCGTGGTCAACGCCGCCATCGTGGGCGTGGCGCATCGGCAGCAGGCGAGCTTCGGCCCGTCGGCGCAGACGTTGCGGCGCGAGGTGCACAGCGTGCTGCGCCAGATCGACTACGACTACCAGCGCATGCAATACAACACGGTGGTGTCGGGCGCGATGAAGCTGCTCAACGCGCTGGAGTCGTTCAAGGGCGAGGGCGTGGCGGGCGCGGAGGTGGCGGCGGTCGAAGGGTTCGGCATCCTGTTGCGCGTGCTGTACCCGGCCACCCCGCATATCGCCGACCAGCTCTGGAAGGAGCTCGGCTACGCGGTGGAGTTCGGCGACCTGCTCGACGCGCCCTGGCCGGAGGTCGACGAGGCCGCGCTGGTGCAGGACGAGATCGAGCTGGTGCTGCAGGTCAACGGCAAGCTGCGCGGTTCGGTGCGGGTGCCGTCCACCGCCAGCAAGGCGGACATCGAGGCAGCGGCCCTGGCCAGCGACGATTTCGCGAAGTTCGCTGCCGGCGCCGTTCCCAAGAAGGTGATCGTGGTGCCCGGACGCCTGGTCAACGTGGTGATCTGAAAGGCTTCGATTCGATGCAACGCCGTGCCCTCCTGTCCCTCGCCGCACTGGCCGCGACCGCGCCGCTGGCCGGCTGCGGTTTCCATCTTCGCCAGCCCCCGGTCTTCGCGTTCAAGTCGGTCTACCTGAACGGGCCGCCGGCGTCGACCTTCGCTGCCGAGCTGCGCCGCAACCTGGAAGCCGGCACGGGGCTGCGGGTCACGCGCGACGTCGCGCAGCGCGCCGACACCGACGTGATCCTGGACATCCTGCAGGACCAGCGCGAGCGGGTGGTGCTGAGCTACAACTCGACCGGGCAGGTGCGCGAATTCCAGCTGCGGGTGCGGGTGCGGTTCGCGCTGCGCACGCCGGACGACCGCGAGATCCTGCCGCCGACCGAACTGCTGCTGCAGCAGGACCAGAGCTACGACGAAACCCTGGCCCTGGCCAAGGAGCAGGAGGCGCAGCTGATCTACCGCAGCCTGCAGACCGACGTGGTGCGGCAGATCCTGCGGCGGCTCGCCGCTGTCCGCCAGATCTAGATGCAGCTGGCTCCGGCGCAACTCGGCGCACATCTGCAGAAGACCCTGCGGCCGCTCTACACGGTGCACGGCGACGAGCCCTTGCTGGTGCAGGAGGCGGCCGATGCGATCCGCGCCGCGGCTCGTGCGCAGGGTGCGTCGGAACGCACGGTGCACACCGTGGCGGGCGCGCATTTCGACTGGAGCGGCGTGCTGGCCGACGGCAGCGCACTGTCTCTTTTCGCCGAGAAACGCATCGTCGAGATCCGCATTCCCTCGGGCAAGCCGGGCAAGGACGGCAGCGCCGCGCTGCAGCAGATCGCCGCGGTGGCCGCGCGCCAGCAGGACACCGTGACGCTGGTGCTGCTGCCGCGCCTCGACAAGGCCACCCGCACCGGTGCCTGGTTCGCCGCGCTCGAGCAGCACGGTGTCGGCATCCAGGTCGAGCCGGTGGAGCGGGGCGCCTTGCCCCAGTGGATCGCGCAGCGCCTGCAGCAGCAGGGCCAGCAGGTGGCGCAGGGCGAAGAGGGCCAGCGTACGCTGCAGTTTTTCGCCGACCGGGTGGAGGGCAATCTGCTCGCCGCGCACCAGGAAATCCAGAAGCTGGCCCTACTCCATCCGCCCGGCCCGCTTTCGTGGGAGCAGGTCGAGACGGCGGTGCTGAACGTGGCCCGCTACGACGTCTTCAAGCTGTCGGAGGCAGTGCTGGGCGGGCAGACCGTGCGCGTGCAGCGCATGCTCGACGGGCTGCGCGCCGAGGGCGAGGCCGAGGTGCTGGTGCACTACACCCTGTCGGAAGACATCCGCGCCCTGAAGCGGGTCAAGGATGCGATGCACAACGGTCGCCCGCTGCCGATGGCGCTGCGCGAGCACCGGGTGTGGGGCGCGCGCGAAAAGCTGTTCGAGCGCGCACTGCCGCGGCTCGACGGCGCCGTGCTCGCGTCGCTGCTGCAGGACGCGCACAAGGTCGACGGCATCGTCAAGGGCCTGCCGCAGGAAGGCTGGCCGCGCGAGGGCTGGCAGGCGCTGATGCGGCTCGCGCTGCGCCTGTGCCGCGCCTGTACCGCCACGCCGCCCGTGCGCGCAGGCCGGCCCACCTGATCCTGCCCGCGCGCCACCGGCCTGCACCGCGTG
>JAKONS010000508.1 GCA_022701845.1 Burkholderiaceae bacterium | reverse complement strand
CAGCTCCATACCATCGTCTCGCGCCGCATCGATCCGGCCGAATCGGCCGTGCTGTCGGTCACGCGCATGGTGGGCGGCCACAGCCACAACGTGCTGCCGGCGGAGGTGTCGATCACCGGCACCGTGCGCAGCTTTGACGCCGCCTCCCAGGACCGCATCGAGACCGCCCTGCGCGCCACCGTCGCTGGTGTGGCGCTGGCCGCCGGCGTCGAGGCCGAAGTGGCCTACGTGCGCTACTACCCCGCCACTCTCAACACCCCCGCCGAGGCCGAGCTGGCGCTGGTGGCGGCACGCGCGGTTGGCCTGCGGGCCGACGTGGCGCCGCGCCCGGCCTTCACCTCGGAGGACTTCGCCTTCATGCTGCAGCGCCGTCCCGGCGCCTACCTCTGGCTGGGCCAGGGTCGCGCCGACCCGGACGCCGAGGGCGAGGCCCCGCTGCATCACCCGCGCTATGACTTCAACGACGACGCCCTGCCCCTGGGCGTGCGCTGGTTCTGCGAGGTCGCCGAGCGCGCGCTGCGGCCGGCGGCCTAGGCCGGGATGACGGAGGGACACGGTCCGGTTCAGCGCGGATGGATGAACAGCCGGTCGATCGGACAGTGCGTCTTCACGAACGGGGACTTGATGACGATGTAGCTGAAGTACTTGGCGATGCCGATGTTGCGCTCGAGCAGCTCCTCGACGATCTGCTGGTAATGGTTCACGCCGCGCGTGAGGAAGCGCAGCAGGTAGTCGTAGCCGCCGCTCACGAGGTGGCACTCGAGCACCTCGTCGACCTCGCGGATTGCGGTCTCGAAGCGGTGGAAGTCCTCGCGGTGGTGGTCGGTCAGGGTGACCTCGGTGAACACCGTCAGCGTGTCCCCCAGCCGCTCCAGGCGCAGGTGCGCCCCGTAACCAGCGATGTAGCCGGCCTGCTCCAGCCGCTTGACGCGGATCAGGCAGGGACTGGGCGACAGACCAACCGCATCGGCCAGGTCGACGTTGGTCATGCGGCCGTTGCGTTGCAGCTGCGCCAGGATGCGCAGGTCGAGCCGGTCGATCTTGAAAGCTTCGGACATCGCGGTGCCCTCCGGAGTGAAAAGGGCCAGATTCTGCGTCGTTCGCCGACGGCAGGAACTAGGGCAGAGGGCGGCGGCCTCAGGCGGCCAGGGCGGCGCGCACGTCGGCCTCAGCGAGGATCTCGTCGAGCGTCCGCTCCAGGCGGACGAACATTTGCGCGAAGTCGTCCTCGGTGAAGGTCAGCGCCGGCGCGAAGCCCAGGATGTGGTCGCCGAAGGAGCGGAACACCAGGCCGTTGCGGTAGCCCGCGCGGGCGATGCGATCGGCCAAGCCGAGCGCCGGATCGAAGCCGCGCCGGCTGTCCTTGTCGCTGACGAGTTCCAGCGCGCCGAGCAGGCCGCGATGGCGCGATTCGCCCACCAGCGGATGCGCCTGCAGGGCGTCGAGGCCGGCGGCGAAGTGGCTCGCCACGCGCTGGCCGTTGGCCAGCACGCCACCTTCCTGATAAAGCCGCAGCACCTCCAGCGCGACGGCCGCGCCCACCGGGTGCGCCGAGTAGGTTGCGCCGTGGCCGATGGGCATGCCCTTGGGCGCGCCGTCAGCGATGGTGGCGTAGACATGCTCGCTCATGAGGGTCGCGCCCATGGGCACGTAGCCCGAGGTCAGGCCCTTGGCCACGGTCATGAGGTCGGGTTCTACGCCCTCGGCCAGGCAGGCGAACATCGGCCCGGTGCGGCCGAAGCCGGTGATGACCTCGTCCACGACGAACAGGATGTCGAGCTCGCGCGCGGCCTCGCGCATGGCGCGCAGCCAGCCTACCGGCGGTACGATCACGCCGCCTGAGCCCTGGATCGGCTCGCAGAAGAAGGCCGCGACGTTCTCCGCGCCCAGCTCGGCGACCTTGGCGCGCAGCGACGCCACCGAGGCGGCGATGAGCGCCTGCGCATCGCCGCCGGCGGGATGGCGGTAGGCATAGGGCGACGGAATGTGGTGCTGAGTGGGCAGCGGCAAGTCGAAGCCGCGGTGGAACACCGGCAATGCTGTCAGGCCGGCGCCGGTCGAGGACGAGCCGTGATAGCCGCGCTGCAGCGAGATGAAGTGCTTCTTCGAAGTCCGGCCCTGGGTGTTGTAGTACTGGACGATGAAGCGCACCGCCGCGTCCACCGACTCGGAGCCGCCCAGTGTCAGGTAGACGCGGGTGAGCGAGGCCGGCGCAACGCGCACCAGTTCCTCGGCCAGGCGGATGGCGGGTTCGCTGCTGTAGTGGAAGTAGCCCGTCGCGTAGGGCAGCTTGCGCATCTGTTCGGCGGCCACGCGCACCACGCTCTCCTGGCCGTAGCCGACGTTCACGCACCACAAGCCGGCGAAGGCGTCGAGCACGCGATGGCCGCTGGTGTCGGTGAGCCAGGCGCCCTCGGCCGAGGCCAGCACGGTTGGGCCGCGTTCCTCGTGAGTACGCCAGGGCGCGACCGGATGGATCAGGTGGGCGCGGTCGAGGGCGTCGAGGGCGGCGTGGTCGGGGAGTTCGGCGAGGTGGTTCATGACGGGGCCTGAAGAAGGGAGGGCGCGGGATGCGCGCCGGGATGTCCCCAGCTTAAATTTCCGCCGGGATGCTCGGGTGCTGCATTGGGGCCGCCACGCGAGGCAGCCTGCGGTTCTCGCGAGTCGACACAGCAGATCGTGCGGCGGACCCGCTCAATAGCCCTTGCGCCGGTCCACCAGACCGGTCATCGGCTGGCCGGCCACGTGGCGCGCCAGGTTGTCCAGTACCGCCTCGGCCGCGCTCAGGGGCTGGGTCATGCTGGCGATGTGCGGCGTCAGGCGCAGGTTCGGATGCGACCAGAACGCGTGGCCGGCCGGCAGGGGCTCGGGCTCGGTGACGTCGAGCACCGCCTCGGCCAGCCGGCCGGAGGCCAGCGCAGCGAGCAGGTCGGCGGCCACCAGCTGCGGACCGCGCCCGACGTGGACCAGCATGGCGCCCGGCGGCAGGCGATCGAACAGCGCCGCGTCCAGGAAACCGCGCGTGGCGTCGGTCAGCGGCAGCAGGCAGACCAGCACGTCGGTGCGCGCCAGGAAGTCGGTCAGGCCGGCCTCGCCCGCAAACGTGGCGACGCCATCGACCTGGTGCGCCGAGCGGCTCCAGCCGGCGCAGTCGAAGCCCAGCGCGACGAGCTGCGCCAGCACCGCGCGCCCGAGTGAGCCCAGCCCGAGCACGCCGACGCGGCACGCGGCCGCCGGGCGCACCGGCAGCGCCCGCCACACGCCGAGCGTCTGCTGACGGCGGTAGGCGGGCATGTCGCGGTGCAGGTCGAGCACGGGCTGGGCTCACTCGGGCGCGCGGTGCTGGCGCAGCTCGTCGCGCTGGGCTTCGACTGCGCCGGCTGGAGCCGCTCGGCGCACCAGGTCGATG